>JAJYGB010000404.1 GCA_021785235.1 Bacteroidota bacterium | reverse complement strand
GGCTTGATCGCCGGTCCCGACAGTCCACCGGTGACGGTGTGGATCTTCGGCTTGCGGCTGTATATGTCCACTGCCATGCCGACATAGGTATTTGCCACCGTCACGGCGTCTGCACCTTCGTTCTCCGCGGCCTTCGCGAACTCACTAATGTGCGTGACATTAGGGGTAAGCTTGACAATGAGCGTCCGTGCGAACACTTTCCTAACACTCTTAACAATCATCGAGAGAGTCTTCACGTCGGTACCGAACTCGATTCCTCCCTCCTTGACGTTGGGGCATGACAGGTTCAGTTCAAGTCCGCGGACTGAGTCGTTCCCGGCGAGCGCCGCTGCCAGAGAGACATAGTCCTCGACCCTCTTGGCCGCAATATTTGCAATGATCTGGGCGCCAAGCTTGTTCAGTCTCGGTATTTTCTCCGAAATAAACTTCTGTACCCCTATGTTGGCAAGACCGATGGAGTTCAACATCCCGCACGAAACCTCGGTCACGCGTGGCGGTTCGTTGCCGACTTTCGGTTTCAGTGTCAGGGATTTGGAGACTACCGCACCAAGCATCGAGATGTCGAAATAGTCAGTCAGCTCGTCACCGTAGCCGCACGTACCTGAAGCGGTCATGAGCGGATTCTTCAACTCCAACCCGCCTATTCGTACTCTGAGGTCGGGGGTCATGGCTGCATCTCAAATTCTATTTCATCCGATTTAAAAACGGGACCATCCTTGCAGGCGAGATGGTAGTCTTTCTCTCCGGCCTTTTTCACCGGGCATCCCTGACAGAGTCCCATCCCACATGCCATCGGTGTCTCGACAGAGAGGTAAGTCTGAATCCGGTTCCCAAACTCCTTCTGCATAGCGAACAGCATAGGAGTAGGGCCGCATCCAAGCAAGATATCGGGGGCGCCTGCCTCCAGCTCCTTCTTCAGCATTTCGACCACATTACCGTGGAAGCCTTCCGAGCCGTCATCGGTGGCGCGGTGAACCCCGGTCAGATGATCGAATGGAACCAGGTGTCGTCGCGTCCTCGCTCCATAGTAGAAGTTAAGATTGCTTCCCGCTTTCACAGCAGTTCTTGAGAGGATTGGGATAAGCGCCGCGCCCGACCCGCCGACGGCAGCCCAGACTTTCTGGCCCGCGGCCATTTCCGGAAACCCTCTGCCGAGCGGTCCATTAAGTATGAGCGGCTCGCCCGGCATGAGCCGGGAAATCCTGCGCGTACCCCTCCCTACGGCAACGTAAAGAAGAGAGAGCGTGTCTCCCGATGCATCACAAACGGAGAAAGCCCTTGGCAAAAGAGGATCGGAAGTCTCCGGAAACGAGACCATCAGGAACTGGCCGGGGGTAACCGCAGGGGCGATCTTTGGAGAGCGAAGTCTTGTCATGAAGGTCCGCTCCGCTACTTCACGCGTGTCGATGGTTACGGCGGTTTCCAGAAAGCTATTAGCAGACAATTCCTATCTCCCCCGCCTGATAACTTCCTTATCAGGCCTTCCTCCGATACGCGCTGAATCTTTCGGCACGCCTACAGGTATTCGTGCGGAATCGATCCTTTCTCCGAGAACGCGAAGATGTTCATGCGGACGACCGGCTGAGTCGAGTTTCTGCTCCGGCGTTTGAAGTTGCTCCCCACCGCGTCCGATCGAGTCAATTTTATCTTTTGCGTTGAGCGCAGCACTAATCGAATCGCTCCGGTGTTTCTTAGCCAGCGCGCTGTCGCGCTGAGCCATCTCGTATCCAGACAGAGCGAGTGTTACCGTCGAGCTGAACGTGCTGGCCGGAAACTGCAATGAAAGCTGCTTGTAATACGCGTAAGCCGAATCCGGTAAGTCCAGATGATTTTCATATATCCACCCTATCATGTAGAGTGCCTGAGGTGCGAGGGCGGATTTCCTGTCACTCACAAGTCTCTTCAGAGTGTCCACCGCTGCCGGATAATTACGGTCGTTTGTCAGACTCACCGCCGTCGAGTACTCCACCTGGGAGGAATCAACATATACGGGCGCGGGGATCCCTAGCAAGGTGGATGCGGAAGCAGAATAGCTCGATCCTGGATACTGTGTCAGCAGCTCCTCCAGATACGTCCTTGCCTTGGCGGTATCCCCCGCGGAATAATAGTAATCCCCGAGGGTAAACAGGGTCGAAGGATACACTTTTGACTTGCTGAAATCAGTCAGAATGATCTTATAAGATCTAAGTGCCGAATCCGGCATCTGGAGTTTGAACATATACATTCCGGCGAGCTCCTGCCGTGCCTCAGCCGCGTGCTCGTAGAGAGTGTCCAGCATGGCGGGGGTGTAATTTACGGTCGTGTCGTGCCGCTCGATCGCCGTCTCAGCACGGTAGTAGAGGCTGTCGTTAAGCAGCACCTTGTAACCGGAGACTAAATAGCTCTGCAGGGTGGCGGCCATCTGTTGCCCGTCATCGCTAATAGCGTAAACCTTTGGATGGCTCCCTACTTTCTGGTAATACTTAAGCGCGGTTTGAAAATCGCCTACGACGTACAGATAGATGTTGGCAAGTTTGTAGGCACTCCGCGTTGCCGCTTCGCTTGTCGCGTATGCGGTATCGATTTTCTGAAAGGCTGTCACGGCTTTCGATACTGATCCAGAATCGTAGAGAGTCGCGGCTTCCTGGTAATCTATGAGCGGGAAGAAGTCAAAATACTTGTCGTCTGTCCTGAGCTCATTCAGGTTTCCCAGAGCAAGGTAATACTTGGCCATCAATCTGTGTACTCTCGCCAGGTAATACACAGAGTAAAACCGGATCTTAATATCTCTGGCCGCTTCTTTAGCCCTGGCGTAATCAGTCAAGGCCCTGGCATACTCTTTCAGACCCGTATAAAGGTTACCCGCGCGACACGCGTAAATTGCGGCTTTGTCACCGCTTGAAAACACCGACGCTGTGTCCAGGTATGCGGCGGCCGTAACCGTATCGCCCCCTTCAAGATAGTAATCCGAAAGAATGTCGCACGACATCGATACAATTTTGTCGCTCTTCTCGTTTCTCGCGATTTGAATGGCATTCAACAATCGGTCTCGCCCGGTCTCATTATCCTTCCCCGACAGTTGAAACGCGCCGTAGTACATCTCTGCTTCGGCAATCCTCTTCGTGTTAGGGAATGTAGCCTCAATTTCCAAAAATTTTCTCTCGCCCCTGATATTGTCGCCCTCATAATAGTAGCTTATTCCGATCATGAACAGACAGTCTTCAGTGAATTCCGATTTGGGATGGAGCTGGAGAACCTTGGAAGCCTTGGCAATAGCGATGTCGAAATCCTGCTTCGCATTGTTGCTGATGACGAAAGCCGGTGGATGATTGCCCGATATCAGGTCAAGATCATACGCCTGTTTTGTCGCTTCCACATCCTTCAACCCGTTCTCATACGCCAGGCTGGCGTTGTAGTAGGTATTGAAATATGCAGAGAAATCATCGTAGCCCTCCTTGACATAGTTCCATGCGAAGCAGCCGGCGAACGCCACCGACATGACCAGGACAGCCGCGAGGGATGAGTAAGTCTTTTTGCTCACAGGGTTTATGGAATAAAATAGCAGTACACGTGAATCAAAGTCAAGGCTCATCAACGGCACGTCGAAGATGCCTATGCAGAATAAAACAGGGGACCAGTGTGGTTCACTTCACTCTCATCGGTTGCGTATCTACGTAGGTTAAATTAACTTCTCTTGCGAATCTTGAAAGGGACAATGTACTCGCTATTTGAAGGGCTGAAAGCAGCGGAAGCTACCGACATCTTGAGGAACGCGCGGGAAGAGAAGGTCCCTGCCGGCACCGTCCTCATGGCCGAGGGTGCAATCGTTAAACGCCTGTACATTCTCAAATCGGGTGAAGTTGAAATCAGGAAGCAGATTGACGAAAGAGAAGAGGTCCTGGCGACGATTCGCCCTGGCGACTTTTTCGGAGAACTCGCCCCGGTGGACAGAAAGAAGAATTCGGCGTCAGTCGTGACGACGCAGGAATCGACGGTAGTCTCATTCGGCCGTGCTGCCGTGGCCGCAATGATTGACAAACACCCGAAGATTGCATGGAATATTGCAAAAGCCCTCTCTGACAGATTACGCGCTTCTAACGATGCGCTGAAGAACCAGATAGAGATTCAGCGGATGATCAGTCAGAAGGAAATATCTAGACTCAATTCCATAGTCGAGGCAACACAAACCGTAAACACCTCCCTGGTAATCGACCGTGTCCTCGAGCTCATACTTCAGGAAGCCATCAGGATTACATTTGCCGAGCGAGGTACCATATACCTTGTGGACGAGAACACCAGTGAAATCTGGTCCAGGATGATTGCAGGAGACGAGATAAGCGAGATTCGACAGCCGATCGGCAAAGGAATCTCGGGCTATGTCGCGAAGACCGGCGAAACCGTTAACATCACCAATGCCTATAGTGACAAACGATTCAATCCCGAGTTCGACAAGAAGTCGGGTTTCAAGACAAAGAACATCCTGTGCATGCCCATGCGCAACAAGGAAGACAAAATCATAGGCGTCTTTCAGCTTATCAATAAAAGGCACGGTACATTTGATTTTGACATGGAGGACGAGAGTTTTCTGAAGGCTTTTTCGGTCAACGCCGCGATTGCCGTCGAAAACTCCAGACTCGCGCAGCAGATGGTGCAGAGTGAGCGGTTGTCCGCGGTCGGCAGAATGGCGGGGACCATAGTCCATGATATAAAGAATCCGATGTCGACGATACGGATATACGCCCAGGTACTGAAGAAGAAGGCGGGTAACGAAGAGGCGGCCGGGCTCGTCGACGAGATAACAAAACAAATCGACCGGCTGGTGAACATGGCGCAGGAGGTCCTCGACTTCTCTCGCGGTGTTTCCCAGTTGAACCTGCAGCCCGTGAAATTTGACGACTTTCTCTCGGGCGTCTTGATGTTCCTTGAAAAGGATTTCGAAAAGCGGAAAGTCGAACTCCTTGTTCAGAACGATTACCACGGAGACGTCGAGATCGACGCCGACAAGATGACGAGGGTGCTTCTGAACATCGGAGGGAATGCGGGAGACGCGATGCCGAACGGCGGCAAATTCTTTGTCCGTGCGCACGCGGACGGTGAGAATGTGGTCATCGAGCTTCAGGACACCGGCAGCGGCATGCCGGAGGAGATAAGGCGGAAGATATTCGAACCCTTCGTCACTTTCGGCAAGAAGCACGGAACAGGACTAGGCATGGCCATCGTGAAGAAAATTATCGACGATCACAATGCAAGTATTGACATCCAGACGGAGCTGGGAAAAGGGACGACAATGACGCTCACACTCCCCCTGAAACAGAAGAAGTGAAATGATCGTTAAGATTGGTGAGAAGTCGTTGGAAGTCATGGAGGGAGATATTACAGATTACGAGGGCGAGGCGATCGTCAATGCCGCAAACAACCATTTCTGGATGGGCGGCGGAGTCGCCGGCGCCATCAAACGGAGAGGCGGCCAGTTGATCGAACAGGAGGCGATGCAGCAGGGCCCGAAACCTGTCGGTGAGGCGGTAATTACAAGCGGCGGCACATTGAAGGCCAGACATGTGATTCACGCGGCGGTAATGGGCCAGGATCTTCGAACCAGCTCCGCCGAAATCCTCGCGGCCACGCGTTCAGCCCTTCAATTGGCCGAGTCTAATAAAATTGGGTCGCTGGCCTTCCCTGCTCTCGGCACCGGCGTCGGAGGCTTTCCGCTTTCGGAAGCGGCTGAGATAATGGCCGGAGCTGCGCGGGATTTCCTCAGGACATCGAGATCCTTGAAGCACGTCAGTTTTGTTCTCTTTGACCGCGAGGCTTATGATATTTTCGCCGCTCATCTGAGGAAACCCGCAAAGTGAATCGCTGTTCGGATTACATCTCTCATTACCGCAGCGATGCGGAAAACTTCGACTACTTCACAAACGAGAACCGGACGACTCTCGCCTACGAGAAACTCTTCAGGAAATTCATCGCCAGGCTTGCCGGCAGTCATCGCACCGTCGTGGATATAGGAAGCGGCGGGGGCTGGAGCTCAATCATTCCACACCAGAATATTTTCTTCGTCGACCTATCGACAAAGAATCTCTCTGCCCTCAAGTCGGAAACGTCAGGACCGGTGATGGCAGACGCGCACCGGCTCCCTTTCAGGAGCAATTCAGTGGAATTCGTAATCGCCTCCGAAATACTCGAACACCTCAATGACCCCGCAGCGGCAACGGCGGAAATTTGGAGAGTACTCAAGCTGGGCGGAAAAGCCGTGGTGTCGACTCCGTATAAAGAGAAACTAAGATACACTCTTTGTATCCACTGCAACCAGGTAACGCCCTGGAACGCCCACCTTCACAGCTTCGATGAGAAGATGCTCATAG
>JAJYGB010000043.1:3725-6427 GCA_021785235.1 Bacteroidota bacterium | reverse complement strand
GGTGGGATACACACTCGATGAAATTCCGAATGATATCACCAAGAAGACCCCCGCGTCGTTCGAGCCTTCCATAGATTATGTTGTCGTTAAGATCCCGCGGTGGGATTTCGAGAAATTCAAAGGCGCCGATGATACACTCACCGTGCAAATGAAGTCGGTGGGCGAAGCAATGTCGTTCGGGAGCACCTTCAAGGAAGCTCTGCAGAAGGCACTCAGATCTCTCGAGCAGGGTAGATTCGGACTTGGCGCCGACGGGAAAGACATCTATGATCTCGCGAAGTTGAGGAACCCGAAATCTTCAGACGCCAGAAAGGCAATTGCGAACAGGCTTAAACAGCCGAAGCCGGATAACATATTTTATCTCCGTTACGCGCTCCAGGCAGGTTTATCAGTGGAAGAAATTTACGGACTGACCAAGATCGACCCGTGGTTTTTGGAGAACATAAAGGAAATAGTCGACTTCGAGACTTCGCTCCGCGATAACTTCTTCGTGGAAGCGTGAGAGACGAATACTCCAAATAAATTTTGATTGAGCCCTGACAGAATGAAGAAAAGACCTCTCGACGCCGAAACACTACTGAAAGCCAAAAAGCTTGGCTATTCGGATAGGCAAATTGCCGAGCTCATGGGGACGGCCGAAGCCAGCATCCGGGATTTGAGAAAGAAGCTCAACGTTCTCCCGGTATTCAAGACTGTTGATACCTGTGCGGCGGAATTCGAAGCCGAGACACCTTACCACTTCTCTACTTACCAGGATGAGAACGAATCGGTCCGGAGCGGGAAAAAGAAAGTCATCATACTCGGCAGCGGACCTAACAGGATCGGCCAGGGGATCGAATTTGACTACTGCTGCGTGCACGGAGTCATGGCGGCGCGCGAAGAGGGTTACGAAGCCATCATGGTTAACTGCAACCCAGAGACGGTTTCTACCGATTACGATACGGCTGACAAGCTCTACTTCGAACCGCTGACATTTGAAGACGTTATGAACGTCATAGAAGCCGAAAAGCCTGAAGGCGTCATAGTTAGTTTCGGAGGACAAACTCCACTCAGGCTCGCGAAATCACTAGAAGAAGCGGGAGTAAAGCTGCTCGGCACAAGCTCCGAAGGAATAGACATCGCCGAGGATCGTAAACGCTTCGGTGAGCTCCTGCGCCGGCTGAAGATACCACACCCGGAGTTCGGCACCGCGTATTCCGTAGCGGAGGCCGTCGATGTCGCCTCGTTGATCAGGTATCCCGTCCTCGTCAGACCGTCTTACGTTCTCGGGGGACGAGCCATGGAGATTTGTTACAACGAGGATTCGTTGAGACAGTACATGCAGACGGCAGTGGACATTTCGCCGGATAAGCCGGTGCTGATCGACAGGTTTCTCGAGGATGCCTTCGAGTTCGATGTCGACGCCGTTGCCGATGGGGACGACGTGGTTATCGGCGCCATCATGGAACACATAGAAGAGGCGGGGATACACTCCGGTGACAGCGCCGCCGTGATTCCGCCGTACATGATCACCCCCAAATGCCTTCAGGAAATCAGGGACTACACTGTCATGCTTGCCAAAGGGCTGAATGTCGTGGGCCTGATGAATATTCAGTTCGCAATGAAGGACGACGTCGTTTACATCATCGAGGTGAACCCGCGCGCGAGTCGCACAGTGCCGTTTGTCAGCAAAAGCATCGGGCTCCCGCTCGCAAAGATCGCGGCAAAGATCATGCTCGGCAAGAAATTGAAGGACATGGACGTAACCCGGGTAAACGGAGATTTCACGCATATAGCTATAAAGGAAGCGGTCTTCCCCTTCAACCGTTTCACACGCGTAAAAGTGTTCCTGGGCCCTGAAATGCGGTCCACTGGCGAGGTAATGGGGATCGATACGAACTTCGGCGCCGCATACGCGAAGTCGCAAGCCGCCGCCGGGAACCCCCTTCCCACCTCCGGCACAGTCTTCTTCAGTGTCAACGACAACGACAAGAACAAATCCACCGCCGATATCGCACGCGACTTCATCGGCCTCGGCTTCAAGGTAATCGCGACCGAGGGGACTTCGAAATTTTTTGACGCGAACGGAATCACTAACCAGAAGATTTTCAAGGTCAGCGAAGGCAGACCCAACATAGTGGACTCCATCAAGAACGGGAATATCCAATTCATTGTAAACACCCCTTTCGGCGAAGAGGCCAGGTACGACGAATTCGCAATCGGGTGGGCCGCGATCGAACACAAAGTATCGTTCGCCACCACCTTATCCGCAGCCTCGGCCGCAGTCAAGGCGATCAAATCGCTTCAGGCCGGTGAGCTGAGCGTGAAGCCGATTCAGAGTTTTCACAAGTCCGCCTGAGACAAGAATTCGAACGGGTTAAACGGCCGGATCAACCGGTCGCCCCTGTTTCTTATGGTCGTCTCTCCTTATTTTCAGATTAGGATGAAGTTTCTTCGAACAGGTATTTTCTTATGTTCCATTCTCGCTTTCGCCGCGAAATCACCAGCTCAGCCGAAAATCATTTCGGTAGAGTTTATCGGGACGTCGGTGTTTAGCGAGGTTACACTCTCATCGGACTTCCAGCCGTTGGGATTCGACGCATCGGATACTGCCCGCATACAAGCCGGTCTTGCGCTGATCAGCGGACGGTACTATTCGGAGGGATACATACTCTTCAAGGTCGACTCATTTCGGGTTATCACCGGCGCCGATTCTTCGGAGT
>JAJYGB010000043.1:0-3715 GCA_021785235.1 Bacteroidota bacterium | reverse complement strand
CCGGCTCAGAATTGTTGTCACCGAAGGTCCGCGCGTATTGGTCGGGCGGATACTGATACACGGCAACCAGTTCTTCAGTTACGCGGAACTCACACAGGAAATGGACACCAGCCCCGGGAAACCATTCGACCAATCAGCACTCGAACAGGACCTCGATTATATATTGAATCAGTACAATACCAAGGGCTTTCCCCTCGCGAAGATCTCTATCGACAGCGTTTACATCTACAGCGGTAAGGGCGGCACCGATTCCCTCTGCGTCTCCCTGAATATTAACGAGGGAAAACGAGTCCGGATCGACGCGGTGCGCATCGAAGGAAATACCGAAACCAGAGATTACGTTATCCTGCGCGCGCTCAGGATTCCTCCTGACTCATACTATGATCAGGACGCACTGAAGCTAGCTCAGCAGAGGGTTCAAAAACTAGGTTTCTTTCAGAGCATCAGCGAGCCGCAAATATTCGAGAGCGGCGATACCACCGGTGTCCTCCTGAAAGTAGTCGAGGGTAACACAAATACCTTCGATGGAGTCATAGGATACGTCCCGGCGCAACAGGGACAGTCCGGATATTTCACAGGCCTGATCGACATTTCCATGCTCAACCTTTTCGGTACAGGACGGAAATTCCGGGCTAAATGGAACCAGGAAACCAAGCTGACGCAGCAACTCGAAATAGGATACTCAGAGCCATACATATTCGGATATCCGATAAATGCCGAATTCGACTTCTCGCAGCGCCAACAGGACACAACTTCGGTGACCAGGAATTTCGGCGTCAACGGCGTCTTCATGTTCAGCGATTACTTCAACGCCAATTTATCTTTGAGCAGTCTCTCCACCACTCCCCTGCTGAATGCCAACAATAATTACTTCGTGTATGAGAGTAGCGTGCTGAACCTCGGACTGGGTGTTTCATACGACACGCGGGATGATATTTACAGTCCTACGCGCGGCCTCCTTTACGACACGCAGCTGCAATTCGGGCAGAAGAAGATATACGGACCCGTCCAGCTTGTCCAACCCGGCACAAGGCTTACAAACTACGTCCAGCACCTGGGCGTCGACCTGTCGATATTTAACGAGTTCCTGCCGAGACAGATCCTCGCTCTCGGAATCCACGGAGAACAGGTTACCGGCACCGAGCTCGATCAGAGCGATATGTACAGGCTCGGCGGAACCAACACCATACGCGGCTATATCGAGAACCAGTTCCTTGCAACACGGGCGGCCTGGACAAATATCGAATACAGGTTTGCCACCGGACGGGAGTCATTCTTCTTCGGTTTTGTGGACGCGGGTTACATCTATAAGCAGGCCGATCCCATCGCCAAAACACCGGAGAGCTCGATCTCGGTGTACGGTTACGGGGTTGGCGCACAGGTCGAGACCGGAATAGGAATATTGAAGGCAAGCTTCGCGCTCGGCAAGGGGGACTCCTTCGTTGAGGGCAAGATACATTTCGGCATTGTGAATCAATTCTAAAAGAATCGAAATGATCCAATGATCAACTACCTTAGACTGTCGCGGATCGGAAATGTAATCCTGGCGTTCTTAAGCGTCGAATGTTCCGGGATACTTTGCGGGTTGAATGTGGCACACAGCTGGGAGATATTCGCGGCGGCGATTGCCGCCTCTCTCATAACCGCCGGAGGAAATGCAGTTAACGATCTGTTCGATGTCGACATCGATAAGATCAACCGTCCGGCGCGTCCGTTGGCATCCGGAAGACTCTCGAAGAAACAGGTGAAGACTTTCTATGTCCTGGCGACGGCCTCTGGACTCATTGTAAGTGCAGCCATCAATCTATGGACTCTGCTCATCGCCATAGCAGCGGCAGTTCTGGCGCTTCTTTACAGCTACAGACTAAAGCGGACAATATTCTGCGGAAACTTCGTGGTTGCGCTGGTGACAGGGCTTGCTTTCATCTTCGGAGGAGCCGCAGTCGCGGACTTAAGGGACGTCTACCCCGCCGCCATCTTCGCGTTACTCACAAACCTGATCCGCGAGATCATCAAGGACGCGGAAGACGTGAAGGGAGACGGCGAGATCGGCATCAGGACTATTGCCACCGAGTACAGCACACGTGTTTCGGCATCGATTTCCATTATCCTGACAATAGTTCTGCTCTTCTCCGCGTGGTGGTCTTTTGCGCTTGGAATTCTACCCGTGCAATTCATCGCGGTCTGTGGGTTGACGATTTTCCCAATAGGAGTTTACATAACATACCTGCTTATCACGAGAAGTAGCTTCTCGGAAGCCAGCTTCGGATATAAGCTCATAATGATATTTGGGCTTGTAGCACTCATTGTGGGAAAAGTCTGAATATCCTGTTATAATTTATTCGAGTACTCGTACAATAGAGACAAGGAGGAGAGTGATGAAGAAGTACCTTTTGCCCTTTCTTTTGGTATTCAGTATATCTGCCGCTGCCCGTACACTTCCGCCGGCGCATCACGCGCCGAACAAGGAATTTCATATGTCAAACATCGTCCTCAAGTTCAGATTCGATATGAACACTAAGACGGTATTTGGTGAGGTCTCGGAGACCATCACGCCTTTCCGGCCGGCGCTCGATTCGATCCACCTGAACGCGGTTGATATGAGCATAAGCAGCGTTTCGATGCATGGCAGGCCGCTAAACTACAGGTATGACGGAAAGGTCCTGACTATTTTCTTCCCGAAGCCATATCGCTTGAACGATCGGCTTACCTACAGCGTCACCTACACGACGCAGCCCTCGCGCGGGATATTCTTCATCGCTCCGGACAAAGGATACCCGAAGCGCAATCCCGAAGTATGGAGCATGAGCGAGCCGGAGGACGCGAGGTACTGGTTCCCCTGCCACGACTATCCGGACGACTTCACGGCCAGTGAAATGATTGCCACAGTGCCCGCAAGCTGGACGGTGATTTCCAACGGTGTACTGAAGAAGGTTACTCCCGCGGACGGCGGGAAGGAAAAGACTTTCGACTGGGTCGAATCACGCCCACACGTTGTTTACCTCATATCCGTCATCGCCGGCAAATTCGAAGAATTCAAGGATCATCTCGGAAGTCTTCCTATCGATTACTATTCCGATCCGGCATATGGCATCATGATAAAGTCCAACTTCTCAAGGGAACCCGACATAGTGAAATTCTACTCGACCATCACCGGCCAGCCGTTCCCATGGGAGAAACTCGCGCTTACCACAGTTACTGACTTCACGTGGGGCGGGGAGGAAAACGTCTCCGCTATCACCTTGACCGACGCAACGCTTCATGACCGGGACGCGGAACCACAGGTATCGAGCGCCGGCCTGATAGCGCATGAGACCGCTCACCAGTGGTTCGGAGACCTGTTGACTACCAGGTCGTGGGCCAATTCGTGGCTGAACGAAGGATTCGCGACATACTTTGAGGCGCTCTACCGGGAGCACGCTTTCGGCGAAGACGAGTTCCGTTACGAGATGTATAACAACCACAAGCAGGTAATCGCCGCGGACCACGCAGAACGACGCCCGACCGTCTACAACCGCTATCACGATCCGGTGGAGATATTCGGGACTTACATTTACCCCCGCGGGGCTTCTATGCTCCACATGCTCAGACTCTTCCTGGGCGACACGCTCTTCGACAGGGGAATTCAATACTACGTAAACGAATTCAAGCACAAGAATTCTCACAAGGACATCGTGGACAGCGAGCTGACAGCGGAAGACCAGGCAGAACTCGT
>JAJYGB010000280.1:339-6453 GCA_021785235.1 Bacteroidota bacterium | reverse complement strand
TAAGATCATACTCGGCGCGCTGGGGGTCAGGCTTGGATCACTGATACTGGAACCCGCGATGGAGGTATTCAGGAAAGAAGCCCTTCGTGAAGCCGTCGATGCCTGCGAAATCGTTCCCGCTGAGCTCGGAGAAAAGATTGGCGACATTGCCGCGCTGTGCGCCGCCCTCGACCAGGGAGGGATGAGGTGAAGTCGATACTGAATACCCATCCAATCTCCGAATCGTCTTGCGGGCTACACTTTGAGATTACCGATTCCGCACTTTTGTTTTCACGTTGTCAACATTGAGGAACATACCCGAATGAAGAAAACCCTCCTTTACGCGCTGTTGCTTATGATTGGGCCGGCCGTTTCCTGTGTTGTCGCCCAGTCGGTTGAAAAAAAGGATTTCGACACCAGGAGAGAACAGATACTGAGCTACTACGCCGATTCGGTCAACATCTCATTCAGCGCAGATGCCCCGGATTACTCCCGCCCTAATTTCGACATCATTGTTGCCAAACTGGCTGCAGGCAAGGACGTGCCGGTCGCTATCGCCGCGCTCGACACGCTGATGGCACACTCCGTAGGAAGCATGTTCTATATCTATGAACTGATGGGAACATACCTGTTCGGCAGGAATTCCCTCCCGGCGGGTTTCGGCGACAAGGTTAGAGACAATCTGGAGACATCAACTATTTACCGCGGCGATACAGAAAATCACTGGCTCCAATATTACACGGGATGGTATCTTGCCGCTCAGGAGTGGAACGTCCCACGCTGGTCGAACGGCAAGAGCTCCGAAGAAACCCTGAAGGAATCCGAGGATTATATCGATCACTGGATTTCGTTGACTACTTCACTTGGGCAGGGCGAATTCAACTCGCCGACGTACTTCATCACGTACGTGGATCCGCTGGTGCTCCTCTACCAATTTGCGAAAGATCCTCTCATGCGAAAGAAGGCTGAGATGATGCTGGAGTACATGTTCGCGGACTACGGTATTGAGAATCTTGACGGCTGCTATTGTGGCGCGCACAGCAGAGACTATCCATACATCGCGGTAAATCCACAGGTCGCGCAATCGAGAATATTCGGATACCTCTACTTCGGCAATACCGAGTTCAACCCCAGGATCCGCGAGGCGATTTCGGTCATCTTTCCGGCGTTGAGCAGTTTCAGACTTCCTGCCATTATTCACGACATTGCCACGGACCGCTCCGAGCCATATGTTTCCAGGCAAAGGAAAAGGGTAAGGTTCGTCATTAGGTACGGCCCCGAAAGAACGCCGCCGGTCTACAAGTACACCTACATGACAAAGTACTACTGTCTCGGCAGCGCGCAGGGCGGAATACTTCAGCCTATTCAAGAACACGTATGGGATATCACCTTCGCCACACGGCGGCCGTACAACACGGTTTTCGCTCTCAATCCCTACAGATCGCCGTTGGAGCTTGGCTTGTTCTTTCCCGAGGAAGCCCTGCCGGTCTACGGCTTTGTGGCTCATTCGCACGGCTACTACGGCGACGTCGACAAGTGGTCCTCGAGTTCGCCTCACGAGCGGACATTTCAATATCGCAACACGCTCATAGATTTGTACGACCTTGATTTGAATCCCACGGAGCTGTGGCATCAAATCGACGCTTTCTTCCCTCTGACCCTGGATCAATTCATCGTCAGTGAAAGCGGGTGGATTTTCGGAAGGATGGACAGCGCATATTTCGCGTACTATCCGCTCCAGAAATACTACCTTGAGAAAGACACAGCCTCATTGCAATTGCTCGGCGGCGATGAAGGCTCGTTCGGCATCGAACCGCTCGATAGACATCCGATAGATCTGAGACTGAGGAGCTTTTCAACCGCCAATGGTTGTGTGCTGCAGGCGGGATCCGCCGCAGAGTATGGGAGCTTCGGGAATTTCATGAGACTGGTCGAGAAGACGAAAGTGGTTTTCGACAGCAAGAAGATCAGCGTGAGATACGGCACGATCAACGGTGACCGGATGTATTTCCGCTACTCAAACGATAGAGAGTTGAATGGCAGGAAGATTATCCTAAACTATCCGCTGTTCGACAGCAAGTATCTCCATTCTGCCGTTAACAGCCGTGTGCTCAAGATTACCTACGGGAATACCGTACGGACGCTTGACTTCAACAATTTCACTGCAACTCAGCAAACCGTTAAATAGAACTCACCACAAAGACCTTAGAGGTTAAAATGCTTAAAAGATCGTTAATGTTGATACTCCTTTCAGCTACACTTTCATTTGCCGGACAGAAAAGAGTATATGCGGTAGTCCACCTTTACCAGAAGATGGTTGTGGGAGGCCTTAATCCCCCAGCCGGCGTCTTCTATACGACCGACGGCGGAGATAAATGGGAGCACATCGGGTGGTCCAATATAATTGCCTACTCGCTCACGATTGACCCGGGTTCGGACGGAAAGATCATGTATTTAGCGGCAGGCAACGGCGTGCTGAAATCAACTGATGCCGGCGCAACATGGCGTATCATGACTGATTGGCGCGAGACCGAAGTCAGTCAGCTGGTAATTGACCCGGGAAATCATAATATCCTGTATATCGCGACACCCTACGGAGTCTTCAAGTCTATCGATGCGGGTTGGACCTGGAGCAAGAAAAACAACGGTATCAGTCCCAAACAAACGGGTACCACATCTTCCACGTTCATCGGGCCGATCATAATCGACAAGGCGAATCCTGACAGAATCCTGATTGGAACCGAGAACGGTATATATATCAGCACGAATGGCGCTGAATCGTGGAAGCTCTTTGCGCTGAAGGGGAAGGGCGTACGCGACCTGGCTAAAAGCTCAGCGAACCCGAAGTTGATGGTTGCCGGGACTGAAAATGCCGGTATCTTCACTTCACGTGATGGCGGCAAGACCTGGAGTCAGGCGGGAGGCGGTATCGATACACTCGCGATCTACACGGTTGGGTTCGACCCACACGATGATAATGTCATGTATGCCGGCGGTTACGATACGGGCTTCATGAAATCGACCGATGGAGGGAAGACATGGCAAACATTCTCGTCAGGTCTCACGGAGAAAACGCTTCACGGAATCGCGGTCGATCCTGAGAATACGCAGGATATTTATGTCGCGACGATACCGGGCGGTGTGTTCAAGAGCGTGGATGGCGGGAAAACCTGGAAGTACCTTTTCCTGGATGGAGCCCAGGTTTGGTCGGTAATGATCCATTGATTGCAAATCAAGAGGGAGGAGAGTAATCGCAGTGACTGTGTCGGAAGATCTGCTAGATCGGGCACTCAGGCATATTCCCTGGGGAACCCAAACAAACGCCAAGAGGCCTATCCTCGATTATGCCGGTGAGATGCCGTTCTTCATTGAGAGCGCGAAGGGATGCCGGTTCCGCGACGTCGACGGAGATGAATACATCGATTACCGTCTTTCGCTCGGCCCGGTGATACTGGGTTACGGATATCCGGCGGTTGACAACGCGGTGAGAGCGCAGCTGGAGAAGGGCGTTCTATTCAGCATGGCGAGCCCCGTGGAGATCGAGCTGGCTGAAACCATCTGCCGTATAGTACCCTCAGTGGAAATGGTCCGATATGGAAAGAACGGCGTGGATGCTAACGCGAGCAATGTGCGCATAGCCAGAGCTTACACCGGAAAGGACAAAATAATCCGATGCGGATACAACGGGTATCACGATTGGTTCTCGACCGGAATTGAGGGAAACGGCGTTCCAAAGTTCCTTGCAGACTATGTCTATGAAGTCAGATACGGAGACGTCGAGGGATTGGAAAAGATACTGAAGCGAGATGCGTCCAATATCAGCTGCATACTCTGCGCGCCCTACGACTTCAATGAGGACATATCCGGAGACTATCCCAGGGCGGTGAGAAGGCTTGCCGATGAATATGGAATGATACTCATTTTCGATGAAGTCCTGACAGGGTTCCGGCTTTCGATCGGCGGTGCCCAGGAATATTTCGGCGTCCGGCCCGACCTTACCTCCTTCGCGAAGGCAATCGCAAATGGCTTCCCGCTGTCAGCCTATGGTGGAAAGCGGGAGTTGATGGGGAAGCTGAACGATTTTGTCCTGACGGCAACTTATGCGGGGGAGACTCTTTCGATCGCAGCGGCGATTGCGACGCTGAAGGTTATGGAAGAGAATAAGGTTCACGAGCACATCCACAAGATGGGGAAGCGCCTGATGGCCGGATTCTCAGAGATAGCAAAACGCGTGGGGGTCGAAGTCAAAGTCGGCGGGTTCCCGGTCGCATCCTATTTCCTTTTCAATTATCCTGACGGTCAGAAGAACAGGAGGCTCCAGGTTGAACTCAACAGGGAACTCCTCAGGGAACACGTGTTTGTTTACGACAGGTGGTTCATTTCATTCTCGCACCGGTTCCGATCTATCGATGAAACGCTCGGGAAGTTCGAGCGAGCCTTGAAAAAGTGTCTGACAAATTAAAGCCGACACTATGAGCGGGATACGTTATTTCGACAGTTTCGCATTCGCCGGCAAAAGAATGGGCGAATTGCAGAATTACATCCACAGCGTTGACGATATAGCCTCCGAAATGCGGCGTTGTGGAATCCATGGCGCGCTGCTGACGCATACCCTGTCGCGAGAATATGACCCCGTGGTGGGGAATGAATTACTGCTGAAGGAGATCGGCGGGAGGAAAAACTTCGCGCCGTGCTTCGTCGTGAGGCCGGACGATCTCGGTGAATTTCCCCCGGTTGAAAAATACCTGGACGGACACGACATAAGGGCCGTCAGGTTATATCCGAAGACCCAAATGTACGGGTTCGACGATTTTACATGCGGGAAGATCTTCGATAACCTGGAACATCGGGAGATCCCACTTTTCATCGAGGGAGGTCGGCGTTTTGTCCCGAGCTTCAATCAGGCATCGATAGAGGAATTGGACAGAGTGTGCTCCGCCCACCCGAAACTGAGGATAGTCCTGCAGGGTTCAAGGTGGGACGGAATGCGGGAAGTATTCTTCCTGATGAAGAAGCACGCGAACATAATGCTTGAGTTCTCTTCTCAGCAGGTGAATAGGGGGTTCGAATTTTTCGTCCGTCATTTCGGAGCGAAACGCCTGATCTTCGGAACCCAGTTTCCTGTAATGAGTATCGGCGCCGCACGCACGTTCCTCGATTATGCGGACATCAAGGATGACGAAAGACGGCTAATAGCCAGTGTCAATCTTGCTGAGCTCCTCAAAGTCCCCATTCCCGATGGCGAAGTGGACAACGACAAAGGCGACAGAATCCTGGTTGCCGTGAAGTCAGGCAAGCCGCTCAGCGAATTCAATGTTATCGATGCCCATGCGCATATTGTGCCCGAGGGAGAACACGTGGCATATTCGCCCATTCTCTTCTCAGGGGCGGACGACATGGTGAAGGGAGACGGAAGGCTGGGTATTCGCAAGACATGTGTCAGTGAATGGCTTGGGCTGTGGCTCGACCATGACAGGGGAAATGAAGCGACGTTTGACGCGATGACCAGGTACCCGGACCACTTTGTCGGATACGGTGCCTTCGATCCGACGATTGTCAAGGATTGGGACCGGTTGTTAAACCACTGGTATCTCAAGAGGCGGTTCGTGGGAATCAAGCCGTATTACCCTCGAACTGAAATACCCTACAATAGTCAGAAATGGCATCCACTTTTTTCGTTTGGAGACCGTCACAAATTGTTCGTTCTCCTTCACCCGTCTGACCATTTTGTTTCGGAAGTGGAGGAAATTGCCGTGAGATACCCGAACTTAAGGATGCTCCTTGCCCACTCAGGCATGAGCTTTAAGCATGCCTCGGAGGTGAGTGAACTGGCGAAGGCGCATGAGAACGTCTACCTTGAACTGACATTCACGGATGTAGCCGACGGAGTCATAGAATTCATGGCCGAGAAGGTGGGTGGGGAGAAGATCCTCTTCGGTACCGACCAGCCAATGCGTGACGCCTCACCCCAGCTCGGCTGGGTTGCATACTCCAGGATTTCCGAAAGCGATAAAGTCAAGATACTTGGGAAGAATATGGAAGGGATCCTGGGCAGTACCCGCTTGCCTTTGTGAGTGGAACAGCATTATCAATAATCACATTCGAAACTTGAACATATGAAAGAAAAGAATTCTA
>JAJYGB010000280.1:0-329 GCA_021785235.1 Bacteroidota bacterium | reverse complement strand
GGACAGGGAATGGTACCTCGGTTTCGAGGAATACCGGACGTGGTTGGTGGATATGGTGGACGAACTATTTGACAGAATAGACAAGGATCCCGCATTCGACTCGTTCCTCTTCGACGGGCAGATGGCGATGGTTCTGGACTACCTCGAGGTAAGGCCGGAAATGCTCGATCGATTCAAGGAGAATATCAGGAGAAAGAAGTTTGTCATCGGGCCGTGGTATGTTCTGGTCGATCAGTTCCTCCCGAGCGGGGAATCACATATAAGAAACTTGCTTTACGGCCTCGCCTTGGCGCGGGAACTTGGAGAGCCGATGATGGTGGGATACGTCC
>JAJYGB010000330.1 GCA_021785235.1 Bacteroidota bacterium | reverse complement strand
GGCCTGACGTCGGCCATTTATCTCGGTCCGGCTATTTGTCCCTCGAGTCGTGCCCAATATCGGCACGTGTTGGTAATCTGGAGGTGTGATTTGAAAGAATTAGCGCTACTAATGGGAGTCCTCCTTTTATGCGGATGCAAGTCTTCTTCGGGGCCGTTGAATCCCAAACTGGGAGAGGAGTTTTCGATGAAGGTTGGCCAACAAGTGACACTCCAGGACGGTGGGGCCACATTGTCTGTTGAGTCTGTCGAGGATTCAAGATGCCCGGTTGACATGATGTGTGTTATAGCGGGGAGCGCCAAAGTGTCGTGCACGTTGTCGGGCGTGTCTTTCGCGCTAAGCTTCTACCAGGCGGCTGTGGACACGTCTCTGTCCGGGTACGATGTCCGGCTGACTTCCGTGGAACCCTGGCCTACAGCGCAGCGGTCCCCCGCCCAGGAAGATTACATACTGAAATTCATAGTCACAAAACTTTGACGGCTTCTACAGGCCGGTGTGAGATTGCACTTCCGGAGGTAAGATGAAGAACAGGACCGCTGGTTTATTATTCCTTCTGGTATGCGATGTGCTCGCAATATTACTCCTCGCTAAAGTGATAAAAATATTCTTCAGTGGAATCTTCTTCGCCATCGCGGTTCTGCTGATCGTGCTGTTGTTACGGGGCTTCAGGAAATAGGGACAGCATGTCCAGGTTCATTTAGACAAATCATGGAGGAAATGAAATGGATCGCAAGGAGTTCTTGTCCAAATCGGTCAAACTCGGTCTTTGTTCGAGCGCGCTTTTCGCTTTGAATCTGGATGCGCTTGCAGAAAGCGCCGCGACGCCGGATGAGAAGCTGGAGCGCCTTCAATCCGAGAAGGACTTCATAGTGAATTGGCTCACCGATCTGCTCGATACGATCGACACGACGCTGGATGACGAGTCGAAGGTGAAATTAATGGCGGGTTGCGGCAGGGGATGCTTCAACCGGCACCAGTTCAAGAAGGATATAGCGTTGAAAGGGAAGGGAGATCTTGATAAGCTGCTCGAGGCCTACAAGCAGAATTTTGAAGTGTGGCGCGAGGGCGAAACGGTACATGTCCGCTTCGGAGAAGTATCGGACCACTGCTATTGCCCCGTCGCGCAGAACATACCAGCCAGGCCTCACGACATTCACTGCGAGTGCACGCGCGCGACACACCAGGCCATTTTTGAAACCGCCCTCGGCCGCCCGTTCAAGGTCGACATCGTCGAGTCCCTTCGGCGGGGCGGGAAGACTTGCCATTTCATCGTTTATCTTGCCTGAATTTGGCGATTATCTACCTCACAAAACATTATGATCCCGCCGGGATTAACACGAATAGCACGAATGAAGAAACTTCTCTGAATTATCGAATGTCACGAATCAAGGTCGTATGAATCGCGTTCAGTGATTTGTTTCGTTAAGTATACCATCTCCACTTTAATCATTTGACATTCAACCTCCTCCAGGCTATTTTAACCGTGATGTTAATCGTTTAACATTTTCCGAAATCTCACCGAGACTCAAAAGGATGCGAATTTCGAAAGGATGATTCTACAAAAGGAAGTCCCAGGAATGGCGTGCCGCCGACGAGCCGGAGAATGAGTTTGTCTTCATACCTACCCGATCATCCTTCCCGCTTTGAACTCACGAACGGCACAATGAGCCCCTTCATGAAACCCCGATCATACTCCCTGTGTGAATCGAACGCCGCGCCCGAGCGATCGACAGTCATTACGCGTTCATCACCCCTCTCAACGCTGACCGAAGGAAAGTGAACTCTATGTCCACGATCCATGATGTGGCCAGGAAAGCAAGAGTGTCGGTGATGACCATATCAAGAGTACTTAATAAACCCGAGGTCGTCAGTCCGAAGACCATCGAGAAGGTCCGGAAGGTAATGGACGATCTCGGGTATGAGCCCAGCCATGTCGCGCGTTCTTTGGTCAAAAGAAAGACCAACACGATCGGGGTTATGATGCCCGACATAAAGAATACATTCTTCAACAGTTGGTTCCGCTACGTGGAAGATTATGCCAGCCGCTCCGGTTACACTACGCTGCTCTGCAGTACGGATGAGAAAGCCGACAGCGAGATGAAGTATGTCAGGTTTTTCCAGGCACACAGGGTCGACGGTATTCTGATGGTTCCGCACGCGGAGGATTCCGCGAGGTATCTCATCAGGAGTAAGACTAATTTCGTCCTGGTGGACAGGATGTATCCTGACATCGAAGTTGACTCTGTGGTCACGGATCATTATGACGGAGCCGTTAAGCTGACGGAATATCTGATCGGGAAGGGGCATAAGAAGATCGGAGTCCTTAAAGGGCCGGGTGCTCTCTTCCCCGATGTCGAAAGATATCGCGGCTTCCGTCACGCGATGGAAAAGAACAAGATTGCGATCTCTCCGGAATTTATTCACAACTGTGAATTTCAGGAGGCATTGGCGTTTGAAGCCGTCAAGAGGATGCTGGAAGAGGAAGACAGGCCGACGGCTCTCTTCTCCTTCAACAGCCTGATGACGATCGGTGCCATCAAGGCTATAAAGGCGATGAAGTTAAGGATTCCCGATGACATATCGTTGGTATGCTTCGACGAGATTCCCGGGTATGATATCTTTGACCCGCAAATTACACATATTCTCCAGCCGATAGAAGAACTGGGACGGGCCGCTACCAGGCTGCTGATCGACAAAATAGAACACCGGAACCACAAAGGCCGTGACGCAATCTACCTGAAGCCCGAGCTCGTGATAGGCAATTCGTGCTCGGAAATTGGCTCCCCCGCGTCACCAAATATCGGAGCTGCTGCATGAAGAGATTTTCCGGATCGCTGTTAGCGGGAATCTCACGCGTCGGCATGCCGCGAGAGCGAATAGTTTTTAATTATAACCGGAGTACGAAATGAAAAGAGTGATTCTTGCATTAATGACAATTGTTGCATGCGGCGCGTATGCGCAGAATACCGCCGGACCACAAATCTTCCCCGTCCCGGAAATACCGTTCGCTCCAAAGCACTATGTCTGCTACCGCACGGACGGGCCGATCAAGGTTGACGGGAAGCTGAACGAAGCGTCGTGGAAGAAAGCGGCGTGGACGGATTATTTTGTAGATATCCAGGGGAGCAGCCAGCCCCTTCCAAGGTATAAGACAAGAGTAAAGATGCTCTGGGACAGTACGTACCTGTATGTCGGAGCGGAACTGCAGGAGCCTAACCTCTGGGCCACTATCAAGGAGCGGGACGCCGTCATCTTTCGCGACAATGATTTCGAAGTTTTCATCGACCCTAACGGCAGCACGCAGCCTTACTACGAAACGGAGATAAACGCGCTCGGTACTGTGTGGGATCTCCTGCTTAGAGCGCCGTATCGTGACATCGACAGGGCGCCGATAAACGCGTTCGATTTCCAGGGATTGAAGGTGGCGGTCGGCCTCCATGGGACTCTCGATAATCCATCTGATGTGGATTCCGGTTGGACCGTCGAAGTCGCGTTCCCATGGTCCGTTCTCGGACAGGGTGCGCTGGACGGGGCACCTCCGAAGGAAGGTTCCCAATGGCGGATAAACTTTTCGCGCGTCGAATGGCATCTCAAAGTGCAGAATGGGACTTATGTAAAAGAGACTGACCCTCAGACGGGGAAGACACTTCCGGAGGACAATTGGGTCTGGTCGCCGCAGGGGCTCATAAACATGCATTATCCCGAGATGTGGGGCTTCCTCCAGTTTTCCGACAAGCCGGTCGGCGAAGGGCATGACGCGTTTACTTGGAACCCGGTGGAGAACGCAAAATGGGCGCTCAGGCTCATATACTACGCGGAGCGCCAATACCAAATGGATCATGGTAAATTCACGGCGAATCTTTCAGATCTCGGGTTGAAAGCATCTGCGCCGGAAGGCTATGTGTGGCCTCCGAAGGTTTACACCACTCCAGATCTTTTTGAGGCGATAATCTCAAGCGAAGATGGGAAGACGGTCGTTCACATAAGACAGGACGGGCTGACGTGGATTACGAAGAACAAATGAAGCATGCCGGCCTTTAACAGAACAAGTAACTGCAAGGAGTTGAGAAGTTGAAGCAGGGAATTGAGTCGCTCAGGAAAGAAATCCTCGAGAGCGCGAGAAGATTATATGAGAAAGGATATGTGGCGGCGAATGATGGGAACATCAGCGCCCGCATCGACGAGAAGACGGTCATAATCACGCCGACGCGTATGAGCAAAGGGTTTATGAAACCTGAAGATCTCAGCGTGGTCGACATGAACGGGAAGCTGCTGAGCGGTGAGAGAAAGCCGTCGTCGGAGTCGGACTTTCACTTGAAGATTTACCGTGACAGGCCGGACGTGATGAGCGTCTGCCACGCGCATCCTCCTTATGCTACAGGATTCGCGGTAGCCGGAATCCCGCTCGATAAGATGGTACTTCCGGAGGTCATCATCAGACTCGGGATGGTTCCGATTGTCGACTATGGACTTCCGGGGCACAGTGAACTTTATGATCAGATTCAGAAGAAGTTGAAAGACCATGATGCTTTTCTTCTGGCCAATCACGGGGCGCTCACCGTGGGCAGCAGCGTCATGGACGCGTATGATAAAATGGAGACTCTCGAACATGCCGCGATGATACAGTTCGTCGCGCATCAGCTCGGGAAAGTGAACACCCTTCGCAAAGATCAGGTCGACAAGTTAATCCCGCTGCGTGATAAATTCGGCGCGAGGAAAGACCTCAGCCTGGAGTGAAAGTCAAACCGCTAATGTACAAAACACAGGATATCTAATGACTAAACAGCTGATCCATACAAATCCCCCAGTGAAACGTCTCAGGGGAAGCCTTCCGAAAATCGGCATTCGACCGGTGATAGACGGGAGAAGAAAAGGAGTCCGCGAATCTCTCGAGACCCAGACCATGCGTATGGCGAAGAACGCGGCGAAGTTCCTGACGGAAAATCTGCGACATTCGAACGGCCTGCCCGTCGAGTGTGTAATCGCGGACACGTGCATCGGCGGAGTCGCGGAAGCGGCTGAAACGGCGGAGAAGTTCGCACGTGAAGGCGTCGGTGTATCGCTCACCGTGACGCCGTGCTGGTGCTACGGAACCGAAGTAATGGACACCGATCCGTTAATTCCCAAAGCGGTGTGGGGTTTCAACGGGACCGAGAGGCCTGGCGCGGTGTATCTCGCGGCTGCCCTTGCGGGGTATTCGCAAAAAGGACTTCCGGCATTCGGCATCTACGGCAGAGACGTGCAGGATAAGTCCGACACTGAAATTCCCGGTGATGTCAGAGAGAAGCTTCTTCGCTTCGCGAAGGCAGGACTTGCAGTCGCTGAGATGAGAGGTAAGTCCTACCTGTCGATCGGCTCGGTATCGATGGGAATAGCCGGGTCCGTGGTCAACCCGGACTTCTTCGGCGACTACCTCGGGATGCGGAATGAGTACGTTGATATGTCCGAGCTGACAAGAAGAATTGAAGAAGGGATTTTTGATCCGCAGGAGTATGAAAAGGCTTTGGCCTGGACAAAGAAGTATTGCGAAGAAGGCGAGGATATTAATTCCGACAAGACCCGCGCGTCGAGAGAACGGAAAGATTACGAATGGGAGACGGTGGTAAAGATGGCTCTCATTGCCAGGGATTTAATGGTCGGCAACGAAAGACTCTCCGAGCTCGGGTTCGGAGAGGAGGCCATGGGTCACAACGCGATCGTCGCCGGGTTTCAGGGCCAGCGTCAGTGGACCGACCATTTTCCGAACGGAGATTTTCTGGAGGCGATCCTGAACTCGTCGTTCGATTGGAACGGGATTCGCGAGCCATTTACCGTCGCCACTGAAAATGACAGCCTGAACGGAGCCGCGATGGTGTTCGGCCACCTCGTCTCGAACACGGCGCAGATGTTTTCCGACGTCAGGACATACTGGAGCCCCTCGGCTGTAAAGCGGGTTTCCGGACATACCTTGAAGGGAAAAGCTGCCGATGGGATCATCCACCTTATCAACTCCGGCTCGTCGGCACTCGACGCGACCGGGCGGCAGCGAATCAAGGGCGCGCCGGCTATGAAGCCGTTCTGGGAAGTCTCGTCCGACGAAGCGCTCGAATGTCTCGAGGCGACGAAGTGGTGCCCGGCCGACAGGGAATATTTCAGAGGCGGCGGATTCTCTTCCCAGTTCCTGACTGAAGGCGGTATGCCGGTAACCATGTCCCGCGTGAATCTTGTGAAAGGCCTCGGCCCGGTTCTTCAGATTGCGGAGGGATACACGGTCGAACTCCCGAAGAAGGTCAATGATATCCTGGATAGAAGGACGAATCCCACCTGGCCCACGACGTGGTTTGCGCCTGTACTTACGGGGAAGGGAGCATTCACGGATGTGTATTCCGTGATGGCAAATTGGGGAGCGAATCACGGAGCGATCAGCTATGGCCACATCGGCGACAGGCTGATAACACTCGCCTCGATGCTCCGCA
>JAJYGB010000553.1 GCA_021785235.1 Bacteroidota bacterium | reverse complement strand
TGTTCATTGCTCCCCACCAGGACAAGGTGTTTGCCCAGGTGAAGGAGATACTGACTGAAGGATCTTCAGTCCTGGATGTCGGCTGCGGAACGGGAAGGTTGGCGTCTCAGCTATTGGACAAGTGCGGCAGGATTGAGATAATAGACCCTTCGGAAAAAAACATCGGGATTGCGCGAGCCAAACTTGCGGGGTCGCCGGCCGGCAAGGTCCTCATCCATCATACCGACGCGTTCGGTTTCCTGGAGAAGAGCAATGTCGACTATGATTTTGCAGTCGTCTCGTACGTGATTCACGAGATCGCGAAAGAGGACAGGGACGTACTTTTGTTCGCGCTCGCGACGGTTGCGGAGAAAATCATCATCGTGGATTACCTGGTACCCCCGCCGAGGAATTATTGCGGACTGCTCAACGAGCTGGTCGAGTACGCCGCCGGGACGGAACATTACCGGAATTTTAAATCGTTTGTGAAAGGTAACGGCATTGCCGGATTGCTGGAGAAAGCCGCGCTGAAGGTTGTCAGGGAAGTGAGAAACCATCCTTGCTCAAGCCATATCGCCGTGCTCGAGGGAAAGACGGGACGTAATCTCGAGGCAAGCGCGCCTCAACCGATTCGCAACAACACTCGCACCGAAGTGTGATAGAGAATATAAGATCTGAAAAAGACGGTGCAAATACGTGTCTGCTTCTTAGCTGAAGCGCAGTTCGCCGAAATCCCAACTGTGCAGTCTGCCGCTCGAATGCCGGCAGTTAAACTTTTGCCAGCGGCACAGTCGCCAGAAAAATCGCCGCGCTCGTTAAAATGACCAGCGGCCCGGCTGGAAGCGCAGTGAACGCCGAGACTGTAATCCCGGCAGCTGCCGAAATAATTCCGAACAGACCCGACACCGCTCCGAACTGCCCGAGGGTCGTGCTTACGTTCCTTGCCGCGGCTGCGGGAATTGCCACTAGCGCGGCGGTCATTAATCCGCCGACCAGGTCGACTCCCAGCGCCACTATGATGGCGATGGCAGAAAGGTAGATCAGGTTATACAACTTTACGTTTATGCCTTCCGTCTTCGCGACATCCTCATGGATGTTGATGAGCATTATTTTCGAATAGCTGCGTTTTATCGTGAAGACGACGGCCGATCCCAGGATTACAGAAGCAAGTGTTTCATAAATTCCGACTTTTGAAATGTCTCCGACCAGCGCGGCTTCTGCTTTGTCTATAGGGAGAAAAAGAAATGCGGTTGCCACACCGGTGGCGAAGACGATCGCGGTCAAAGCCTCCATCGCGAGTCTGGTTCTGATCTCGAGGAGCCAGATCAGAAGAATTCCGAGTACGACGAACGGAAACGCGCCGAGGGAAATACTGAATCCGTATACGATGGCCAGCGCCGCGCCTGGCAGAGCGAGGTGTCCGAGTGGGCCGGCAACCACCGCCATTTTTCTCGATAACATGAGTGTTCCGAGATATGCCGCCGAGCCGGCTATGAATATTCCGCTGACGAGGCTGAGTAAGAGTTGGCTTGTCATCGCGGCTAAACTCCTTTATGCGTATAGAACTTGACGTCGGCTCCGTAAATGCCGTTCAGCACGTCTGGAGTCAGGATTTCCTTCGGGACGCCGTGGCAGCGATGACCGAACCTCGACAGGCAAAGCACATGAGTCGAATGCGCATACACGATGTTGAGATCATGCGTAACGTTGAGAATGGTCAGGTTCTGTCTCTTCCAGATATCCTTCAACAGCGAGTAAATCGTTTCGCCGCCCGCGATGTCGACTGCAGCCGTCGGTTCATCGAGGAACAATATGTTCGGCTGCGATGCGAGAACCCACGCGACGAGCATCCTTTGAAATTCCCCGCCCGAAAGATAACCGGCCTTCTTGTTCATGACCGCGTTCTCCAGTCCGACGAGCGAGAGAATTGCCGTCACCTCCGCGGATTTGAGCTTCTTGAGGCTGAAGAAATCTTTCACGGTGAGTGGCATGTCCCGGACGGACATCTGGTTCAGTCCCTGTGGAAGGTAACCGATCCGCGGCTTCCTGTGCCAGTTCAACTGGCCGCTATGGGGGACGAGTCCGAGGAGCGATCTGAGAAGAACGGTCTTACCGGAGCCGTTCGGTCCGAGTATCGTGAGGAACTCGCCTTCGTTTAGGCTGAAATCCAGGTCTGATATTATTGGAGAGCCATCCAATATTACATTGAAATCTTTGACCTCCAGCAGAATATCGCTCATATTATCGCCGTTTGTTTTTCAGGCCGGCCAGTGCCGCGGTCAGCCGGCTCGTTTGCTTCTGTTATTCACGGTACGGGTAACCGGGGTCGATCGGAATGAGAACACCGCGGAATTGTTTTCCAATAAGATGCCGGGACGGAAATCCCGGTTCGCGTGAACATATGCGGGACATGGTTCATACCACACTTCACAACCGCAGGTTTCTTTGCACGACGTCAATATCGTCTCCAACGACAAAGTTAATACAACCGCCGTAGATAAGCTTGCGAAGTTGCCGCTGCATCCTTTCTTCCGTCAGGGCATCATACGAATGAAATACTGCGGTCCGGCATCAGGGGAGAAACTGATCGGAGGGGCCGGCCCGGAAATACTGAAAACAAAAACCGGAGTGTTTGAAATTATGATGATGGATAAACAAGCCATAATGGAGCGCGTAGAGAAAATGCCGGCGGGTGTCTACTCCGCTTCGAACAAATACTGGTGCGTGACATGTAAACTCCTTTTCGATATGGACAAGCCCGTCTGTCCATACATGTCCAAGATGTGCATCAACACACCCGTACCAGTCGAGGTTATGCGGCCCGAATCGACGGTAAGCATCGAGAAGTTCGGTCTTTTCTATCCGAAGGTTCCGCAGAAGATGATGAACTTCCTTGCCGGGGACAAACCCGAAGCTATCGGGCGGAAATGGGCTGAAGCATACATCCGCTTTCTCGATGAATGGCGCTTCGAGTATAAGCACGAGCCGCTGCAGACGCTGAAGAGTTTTATAATAACCGTCAGCGGAAGCGAGACTGCCCAGCGCATCACGCCGGAAGGAATCGTGTTCGTGATAACCGACCTGGGTAAAGTCTGGGATAAGAGAAAACTCTTTCCAATACTCGGCCCGGCGATGGAGGTTCTCAAGGACGAGCTCGGCATCGGGCAGAAAATTTTCCTCGACGAGATCGATATCATCGGGAAGAGCGACACCGGAAAGTACTACTGTTCCATGTGCAGGAAGTTTTTTGAATTCTCTTCGCAGAGAGAGTCGATCACCTGCCCTCTGATGCCGCAGAAATGTGTGGCAGTACCGCACAGCCTCGACAAGGTCAGGTATTCGATGAAAGACCTGATCTCGGTATACGATCATACCCCAGATATCTACAAGAGATTCATGGAAGTTTTTCCGTTGAGAGAAGGGTGGCAGGAGTATCTTGCTGCCTTGTTGAAAGATGAATGGAAGTTCGATGTGATGAAGAAGGGATTAAACTGTATCGCCGCGCAAATCGGTCTGATCGACGAAGTTGTGACCTGCCTGTCTGAGGAAGGCGACGGCACGAGAAACATGGCGATGATGGGATGAACCTGAATGGAACGATGGATTTATGGAAGAACTTTGAATTAAGAAACGAGAAATACGATATCAGCGGCTGACGACTTAACGCTTACAACTCTTATTCACTATAACAAAGAAGGACAAAATGAAATACTTGGTGGCATCCGAAGGAAACGCGCTCGAGAGCAACGTGAGCACTCATTACGGCAGGGCGCCGTTCTTTCTCATTTATGACGACGAGACAAAGGCGCTTGTTGCAAAGGCGAACGACGGTTCGCTCGATCCGCACCTCGTAATACGCGACGAAGCCAAAGGCGGCGCGAAGAAGCTGATCTGCGGGGGGATCGGGCCGCACGCCTATCAGGTCGCAGAAAAATTCAATGTGGAGGTGTGCGTGACTTCCGGCATACCTGTAGCTCAGGCGGTGAAGCTGGCCTCGGAGGGCAAGCTCCCCGTGACGACAGGCCCGACGGCGCATCATCATGAACACGGCGGTCACAACCACATGCATAACTGAACTGCCGGCGGGGCCGGACGCTTTTCTCCCGCTCCGCATTTGCTTTCCGCGTGGACGCCATCATTCGAAGTACCACAGTGCAGTTCGGCGCACCTGTGCATTTCGTCACATGCTTATAGCATGCAGGAACTGTAGATTCACCGAAACCATTTACCAATTGTAAATAATTTTGTAACGAGGAGAGCACCTAATAAGGGATGTTGGCAGTGGAGCAATCCTGAGACTGGCGCTGGCAGTCCCTTGTTTAATGGAGGAGGCGGAGAGCATTGCTTTACCAGTTGGCGAAGCACATTGGATTTGTGCTGGTTAGTCTTGCGTGTGTCGGAGAAGCTCTTTCCCAGGGCAACTCGCAGCCCGATTCCAGCGGGCAAACATTCATCCAGAAAAATTTCAGCATATCCGGCGAAGCCGGAGTTTACGGCGAATTATACGGGATCTCAGGAATACCGGCGAGGCGCCCACCAAGTTCAGCGCGGCTTTACTTCCGCCCTACGGTCACGCTCTTCAACGCGTTTTCAATGTCGTTCAACTTCCTTCTCTCGACCGAGGGAAGCTCGGCACGCCAAAACATCAACCAGCTCGGCGTAAATCCGTCATGGGGGTGGGGCAATGCCCATCTCGGCGATTTCACGGATATGTTTACTCCGTTGACGTTCGACGGTATCATGGTGCGCGGAGCGGGCGTCAACCTCAGTCCTGGCCTGTTCAGGTTCTCTGCCCTCGGAGGGTACACCCAGAGAGCCGTCGACGGCGGAGCCGGAGCCGGAAGCTACTCGAGGTATATGTACGGCGCGAAGCTCGGAGTCGGGAAGCAGGACGGATCCTATTTCGATCTGATGTTTCTAAGGACGAGGGACGTCCCGTCATCACTTCCTCCGCCGCAAGCGACAATTGCGGTGATTGCTCCGAACGGAAACGATTCATGGCCGATAGGAAATATCGAGACCATCCGGTGGGGATCGTCGGGGATTACCGGGAATGTAAAGATAGAACTTTCGAGGGACGGCGGCGCCACATACGAGGTCCTTTTTGACAGCACCATGAACACTGGTGCACAGCCCTGGGTCGTGACCGGGCCGCCGACTGCACAGGCTATCATAAGGCTCACGAGCACCGATGATTCCATAAGCGACGTGAGCGACCTTCCCTTCACAATCGGCATCGGCATTGCCGACCAGCAGGGTACTGCTCCCGGCAACGTGACCAACACCTACGCCGTGACCCCTCAAGAGAATTTGGTATTCGGTGCAGACAGCAGGGTGGCACTCCTTGGAAACGTAGTGACATTCAGCGGCGAAATCGACGGGAGTGCATATACAAGAGACATGCGCGCGCCGGCGTTCGACAGCCTCAACCTGCCTTCGGCAATTACAGGCGTTTTCACGCCGAGGACCAGCACCCGGGTTGATTACGCTTACAACACTCAGCTTGGGCTGAACCTGTCGTCTTTCAACGCCCGCGTCGGGTACAGTTACATCGGTCCCGGTTACACATCACTCGGAGTGGCGTCGCTGTTGCCTGACCAGCGTCAGATTACTTTCGCATCCATGTTCAGGATGTCCACAATCTCGGTGACCCTCAATGCCGGACATCAGAACGACAATCTTCTCGGCCAAAAGATCTACACGACAACGCGCAACAACATCGGCGGAAACATCAACCTGAGAGCTTCGGACGAGTGGATGGTTTCGTTGATGAGCAACTACATGAACATGGTCAACGACGCGGCGAGCGACACATTCCTCGTCGACTACTCGACCTTCATGGCGGGGATGACGCAGATGCTGTATTTTTCGGGCGGCGGAACATTCCAGTCCGCGACGTTCAGCTATGTCTACCAGACATCAGCTGACGCTAACCCGCTGAGGCAGAACAGCGGGCTCCTCTCGCATTCGCTGAATGCCAGCGCCGTCTTCGGCATTCTGACAAACCTGAGCCTGATTCCTTCAGTAAGTCTGATTGATTCAAAAATCGGTGGCACGGGCTGGACTTCGACGCAGACTTACTCCATCGCGGCGCAGCACCGAGCTTTCAAGAACAAACTCACCACCGCACTTTCTGTTGGAACTTCATTATACATGGGTTCGAGCTCGATCAACGCAGTTCTTTCGTCGAACTACAGCATAACCATGGCGGATGCGGTGACGTTATCGCTGACGGGAACAAGTTATCACGGGGCTAACGCTTTCAACGAGTACACGGCCGGCGTCACAATAGCCCACAGATTTTGATGATTGAAAAAATAAACAAGGGGACTTCGCATACAGGAGGAGCAAGGAGATGAAAACACGCTTCATATCGTCGGTCGCGGGACTCATAATCTTTCTGACGGGGACAACCGGCCTGTCTTTCGCGCAATCGGGGAGAAACTGGAACGCGCTACTCACGGTCCAGCCCTTCCCG
>JAJYGB010000061.1 GCA_021785235.1 Bacteroidota bacterium | reverse complement strand
ACAAGGGTTTTTATATTTGCTCCAACTACAAGGACGGCATTTCCGTCGCGGATTGTATAGCGAACGGGAAGCAGACCGCTCAGACAATTTTGACATGACGAAAAGACGAACCGCCGGGATGCGATGACAGAACGAAGGTACGCCGACTGTGAAACCGGTTTCTCCACCTGTCACAGCTCTTCGTACGAAGGGGAATGCGGCGCGTCTTATCGTCTTCGCGACGGAGTTCTTAAGCCGTGGCTCAGATCTAACGTGAAAAGGAGTAAAGTGAAATGATTACGATGACTGAATATCAGAAGAAGACCGGATTCCCAACCGTGAGAATGAGAAGGTTGAGGATGACCGAGACTATAAGGGAGATGGTCCGCGAGACCGTGCTCCAGCCGAGCGATTTCATCTACCCGATGTTTGTCGTACCCGGCAAGAAGGTGCGCAAGGAGATTACCTCGATGCCCAATGTCTTTCAGCTTTCAGTCGACGAACTTGTCCGCGAATGCGAAGGCGTCTACAAAGCCGGCGTTAAATCGGTGATCCTGTTCGGGATACCGTCGCATAAGGACGAGTACGGCTCTGAGGCCTACGACGAAAACGGCATAGTGCAGCAGGCCATTCGCGAACTCAAGAAGCATATCCCGGAATTGTTCGTTATCACGGATGTTTGCCTCTGCGAGTACACATCGCACGGCCACTGCGGCGTCCTGCGGGAGACGGCTCCGGGCCAGGTGGAAATCGTGAACGATGAGACGCTGGACCTCCTTGCGAAGGAATCGCTGACACACGTACAGGCAGGCGCCGACATGGTGGCACCGAGCGACATGATGGACGGCCGGGTTGCCGCGATACGGAATCTTCTTGACGAGAACGGGTTTCTTTCCACGCCGATAATGAGCTACGCCGCAAAGTACGCTTCCGGGTTCTACGGCCCGTTCAGAGATGCCGCGGAGTCGACCCCCAAGTTCGGCGACCGTAAAAGCCACCAGATGGATCCGGCCAACACGAACGAAGCAGTACGGGAGGTTGCGCTCGACATAGACGAGGGCGCCGACATAGTGATGGTCAAGCCGGCACTCGCGTATCTCGATGTGATTTACCGAGTGAAAAACGAGTTCAGGATGCCAACCGCGGCCTACCAGGTCAGCGGTGAATATTCCATGATCAAGGCCGCCGCCAGAAACGGCTGGCTTGACGAACCGAGGATCATGATGGAGACGCTGACGGCGATAAAGAGAGCCGGGGCGGACCTCATACTCACTTACTTCGCAGTAGACGCGGCGAAGCTGCTCAAGAGATAGGATGCAAACCTTGCGAATGTTCCAGGACCTTCGCAAGGTTAATGCCGTATGGAAAAAATATTCGTCACGGGTGCCAACGGGCTCATAGGCTCGAACCTGTGTCACAAGCTGAGTGGGATTGGGTATGAAGTGATCGGGCTGGTGCGTGAGAAATCCAACCTCCTGGGGCTGCAAGGCTTTGATGGTCGGATTGTCCGTGGCGACATACTTGACGAAACCGGTCTCGCTAAATCCATGGAGGGGGCGGATTATGTCTTCCATACCGCAGGACTTGTGAGCTTCGATAACAGGAGACGTGAAGAACTCTTCCGCGTGAACGTCGAAGGCGTCAGCTGCGTGGTTAACGCGGCGCTGAGCGCCGGTGTGAAGAAACTCGTGCACACAAGTTCTGTGGCAGCTATCGGTATCCCGGCCGTGGGCGATACTGCAGACGAGAGTGTCGTGTACAACCGGTTCGCACACAAAGTGGCCTACGGCGACAGCAAGCATTTTGGAGAGATTGAGATAAAGAAGGGAATCGACCGCGGCCTTGACGCGGTGATCGTGAATCCCGGTTCCGTGTTCGGACAGAGGGATGTCTATCTCCATTCCGGAATACTGCTCAAGGTTCTGAAGGGGATGAGGTTTGTCCCTTACGTTTCCGGCGGGATGTGCGCCGTCGGAGTCGACGATGTGGTCGACGGTGAAATAGCCGCTCTCAAGCTCGGGAAGAAGGGGGAGCGGTACGTGCTCGGAAGCGAGAATATCACATTCAAAGATTTGTTCGGCCGGATATGTGAGGTCGTCGGCGCGCCCTCGCCGAGCCTTCGTGTGCCAGTATGGGGTGCACGCGCGGCCGCGGCGTCTCTCGAAATGTTGTCGAATTTCACGGGGAAGCCGCCCGTCCTCACGAAGGCACATGTTGTGAGCGCGACCCTCCCTCACTATTTTTCATCCGATAAGGCGAAACGCGAACTTGGCTATCGTCCGCGTCCCATAATGGATGCCATCCGGAAATCATACGAATGGTATGTCGAGAACGGTCTGATGTGAACGCAACCTTGCGAAGGTTACTCGACTCCGGTGATACTGTGTAACTCATCAGCTTTCGAACCTTCGCAAGGTTTCAAAATGGAGATGAAATGAAGAATCTGAACACAAAGAAAAGCAGCAAGCTCTTTAACGAAGCGAAGAAATACATGCCTGGTGGAGTGAACTCTCCCGTGAGGGCGTTCAAGTCCGTAAACCGCGATCCGCTCTTCATCAGCAGGGCGAAGGGACAATACATTTACGACGTCGACGGGAACAGGTTTATAGACTATGTCGGCTCGTGGGGGCCGATGATCCTCGGCCACGCGCATCCTGCTGTGCTCTCTGCCATAAGGAAGGCCGCAGCCAACGGTACAAGTTTCGGCGCGCCGACGGCCGCTGAAGTCGAAATGGCAAAACTCGTCCGGAAGATGATGCCGTCCGTCGAAGTCGTCCGGATGGTCAACAGCGGGACCGAGGCGACAATGAGTGCGGTCAGGGTGGCGCGCGCGTTCACGAACCGGGAAAAGATAATAAAGTTCGCGGGCTGCTATCACGGCCACTTCGATAGTTTCCTCATCAAGGCCGGCTCGGGTGCAACTACATTCGGTACGCCGGACTCTCCGGGTGTTCCCAGAGAACTCGCCGCGAAGACGCTCGTCGCGGAGTTCAACAACCTTGAATCAGTCAGGAGGTTGTTCGAGGATAACCGGGACGAGATAGCCGCGATAATCGTCGAGCCGGTCGTCGGTAACATGGGTGTCGTCAATCCGAAGGGCGGATTCCTACTGGGCCTTTTGGATGTCGCCCATTCAAACGGCGCGCTTCTGATACTCGATGAGGTGATGACCGGGTTTCGTCTTTCAAAAGGAGGAGCGCAGGAAATCTTCGGGATCAGACCCGATTTGACTACGTTTGGAAAAATTATCGGCGGGGGGCTTCCCGTCGGTGCTTACGGAGGACGCCGCGAGATTATGAGTACTGTTTCTCCTGATGGTCCGGTCTACCAGGCAGGAACGCTTTCCGGAAATCCGCTTGCTATGGCTGCCGGACTGGCTCAGCTGAGAATACTCGACAAGCGGAAGAATGTTTACACGCGGTTGGAAAAGATGGGTAAGGCTCTCGAAGACGGGATGAAAAGGAATCTCGCAAAGCTCGGCTTGAATTACCGGATAAATCGCTCCGGCTCCATGTTCACGCTTTTCTTCACCGGTGAAGACGTGTATGATTTCAGATCGGCGCTATCGAGCGACACAGTGAAGTTCGCCGCGTACTATGGAGAGATGCTGAAGCGCGGCATCTATCTCCCTCCCTCACAATTTGAAGCCGCGTTCATCTCAGCCGCGCATACCGAGCGTGACATAGAGAAGACGATCGCTGCAAATTATGACTCGCTTAAGGCGATCAAATAAGTCCCGGAGATGTTTTGAGCGAAGCGCCCGAAATAGGGAAGGAGATTACTTAGTGACTTCCGGGGCAGTCTTTGCCTGTTCCGCGGGTTTCTTCTTTCCCCTGTACATTATTCCGATCGGCACTATAACGATGTAGCCGACGAAAAGGAGTATCGGAACTAGGTCGAGGGGTATAAACCCGTAAACGGTGTTGTTGGTGGCGAGAATCACGTAAGTGACAAGAATCAGCAGCGCCCCGCCGATAATGATCATGTAGTTCGTTCTGGTCAGGGGCATCTCCGACTGGACCTTCGATCTCCGCTGACGCTCGGTGCGTCTGCTCTTCACTGCTCTTGCCATCTTATTCTAATTCCTTTTTTACAATATAAATGCGTCGTGGGAATTAATTCAACACAGCAGTTGTGAATTACGGCATCTTCTGAACCCGTGTTTGTGCTCAGCTCCCATGGACCGGCCTCGACCGCCCTTACTGATGACTGGTTCCAATCTGTGCGCACCCTTAACGTTTCTCTTAGTTCGGGAACAATCTCCTTGACAATTATGCCGAAATTCGCGAATTTAATAACCGATAAAGTAACCGATTACTTTAGTCGTTTTGGCCTAAATAGGCCGATATCAAATTGTGGTAGTGGCAGTCCTTTAATGGTATGGCGGTCTTTTCTTTGTCGCCAGGTGTCACAAGGTGCGGTTATTTGCGAGTCAGGGAATTGGAATTTGTCGTCAGATTCGGAAAATTTATACATGAGAACTTCAGGAAGAGAGCAGAGCGGTGTTATTCTATAGCAAAGGCTCGGTTGATTCGAGCCTAACCCGCGAGGAGTTGAAGAGGGGCCTGTTCGAGGCTCTAGGCAAACTGAGCCCTCGCAGGAAAGTCATCGCAATTCCACCCGACATTTCGCGGCTTCACTCGCAATCCGGACTTCTGACTGAATTCGCGTGGGAATTCTACAAAGATAAACTGACCGATATACTCCCCTCGATCGGCACGCATGTTCCGATGACAGAAGGTGAAATCGGAATGATGTTCGGAAAGACGCCGAAGAATTTGTTCCGCGTGCATGACTGGCGGAACGGCTTCGTGACTCTAGGAGATGTGCCGTCCGATTATGTCCGCGAGATAAGTGAAGGAGCCGTCGACTATCCGATACCGATACAGGTGGATAAGCTCGTCGCACAGGGCGGTCACGATCTCATTTTGTCAATCGGGCAGGTTGTCCCTCACGAAGTAATCGGGATGGCTAACCACAACAAAAACGTGTTCATCGGAACCGGCGGCAGGGAGGGAATTAACAGGTCTCATTTTCTCGGCGCCGCCTACGGCCTCGAAAGGATCATGGGACGCGCGGACACTCCCGTTAAGAGAGTCCTGAACTACGGCTCCGATCATTTCGCGAAACACCTCCCGATAGTCTACGTGCTGACTGTCGTGGACAAGGATGAGTCGAACAACACCGTCGTCAGAGGTCTATTTATCGGCGACGACCTGGAGTGCTTTAACCTTGCTGCCGCACTGTCACTGAAGGTGAACTTCTACATGGTCGAGAATCCTCTGAAGAAAGTGATAGTCTATCTCGATCCCACCGAATTCAAATCAACCTGGCTCGGCAACAAGTCCGTCTATCGAACACGCATGGCGATCGCCGACGGCGGTGAACTCATCGTGCTCGCCCCCGGGCTGAAAACGTTCGGAGAGGATAAGGCTATCGACGGCCTTATCCGCAAGTACGGTTATGTCGGCACGCCAAAGGTGCTGGAGCTGGTCAAGAAAAACGACGATCTCAAGTCAAACCTCAGCGCCGCCGCGCATTTGATCCACGGTTCATCGGAAGAAAGATTCTCCATCACGTATTGCCCGGGCCATTTGACGAGGAAGGAGATCGAAGGCGTGAACTTCCGCTATGCCGATCTTGCCGGGATGACTAAGCGTTACGATCCGAAGAAACTAAAAGACGGCATGAACAGAATGGCGGATGGTGAGGAAGTTTTCTATATTTCAAATCCTGCCCTCGGATTGTGGGCGCACGAAGACCGTTTCAAATAGATTTAGCGGGCGAAGTTCTTCTAATTCCATTCAAAGATAAGAAGCTGTTTAACGTTTAATTCAAAAGGAAAAGAGAATGTCACAGAAAGCAGATATTGGTTTAATCGGACTGGCGGTTATGGGCGAGAACCTCGTGCTGAACATGGAGAGCCGTGGATTCACCGTCGCGGTATTCAACAGGACAGTGGAGAAGGTCACCCACTTCGTCGAGGGGCGCGCGAAGGGGAAGAAGATCATCGGAACGCAAAGCATAGAGGGGCTGGTCGCGGCTTTGAAGACGCCCCGCAAAGTAATGTTGATGGTTAAGGCGGGCAAACCCGTGGATGAATTCATCGAGCTTCTGATTCCCCATCTGGAAAAGGGTGATATCATAATAGACGGCGGGAATTCGCATTACCCCGACACGATCAGGCGGACCAAATACCTTGAAAGCAAAGGTCTGCAGTATATCGGCACAGGCGTCTCCGGCGGTGAGGAGGGGGCATTGAAGGGTCCGTCGATTATGCCGGGAGGTTCGCCCAGCGCGTGGCCGCAGGTGAAGCCGATATTCCAATCTATTGCCGCGAAGGTTGAAGATGGCACACCGTGCTGCGACTGGGTCGGCAGCGATGGAGCCGGGCATTTCGTCAAGATGGTCCATAACGGCATAGAATACGGCGACATGCAGCTGATCACTGAAGCTTACCAGATCATGAAAAAGCTTCTCGG
>JAJYGB010000094.1 GCA_021785235.1 Bacteroidota bacterium | reverse complement strand
CGTTGCGTGAAATGTTCTCCTGTCGAGAAGCGTGACCTTGATGCCGTCAGGATCTGCTCCCTGGACGACATGGTTGTTGGTTATGATGTATCCGTCCGGGTTCACGATGACTCCGGACCCGAGCGCCTGTTCAGGCTCAGGTTTGCCTTGCGGCATGTTGAAATTGTGGAAAGGGAAATCCGGACCGAAAAAGAATTTAAACATGTCATTAGGCGAGTTCTGACCATTGGGTACATTAACTGCCTTTGGTGTGGAAGTCACCCTGATTTGAACAACGGCGGGCGTTACGGCTTTGGCGACCGAAATAAACGCGTCGCTTAGCTGCTGTACCGATGCAGAGACGTGAGTGATCGGCGGAGCGGCCGCGCCGAGTTTTATATTCTTTTTGGAATCTCCAATTTTTCCAAAGGTAAGCCCCATGGTGAGGACGAAAACTGCGGCCACCAGGCCGAGAGCACCCGCTCCATACATCAGCTTTCGTTTGATTAGTTCAGTCATTTCTTTTCTCCTTTTTGCAGTAGCAATATTGCCATGGCAGCGTGAAACGACAATTAAAACGGGATGAAAAGATTTTCACTCGATTTGGAAGAGCCCCCGGGGGGCTTCAGGGAGAATCATTTATCGATTGAAAATGTACCCCTCAGATTTTATATTTAATGAACTAAACCTCAAGGAACCATGAACGAAGGCAAGATTGTACAGATTATCGGCCCCGTGGTCGATGTGACATTTGAGAACGGGCATCTCCCGAAAATCTTGAATGCTCTTACCATTCCGAGAAAAAATATGGACGGCGCTGAAGAGAATCTCGTCGTCGAAGTGCAACAACATCTGGGCGAAGACACCATCAGAGCCGTCGCAATGGATTCGACCGACGGTCTTGTGCGCGGTATGAAAGCCGTAGATACAGGCGGCCCCATCATGGTCCCGGTCGGACCAGGTCTCCTCGGCAGAATGATTAACGTCATCGGCAAGCCGATCGACGGCAAGGGCGAGGTCGTCGCGAAAGAGGAGTACCCCATACACAGACCTGCACCGAAGTTCGAGGATTTGAGCACTCAGACAGAGATGTACGAAACCGGGATTAAGGTCATCGATCTCCTTGAGCCGTATTCGAGGGGCGGCAAGACAGGTCTCTTCGGCGGAGCCGGGGTTGGAAAGACTGTCATAATCCAGGAACTCATTCACAACATAGCCACCCAGCACGGCGGCTATTCGGTTTTTGCGGGAGTCGGTGAAAGGACCCGCGAAGGGAATGATCTCTGGATCGAAATGAACGAGTCGGGCGTTGTCGGGAAGACGGCGCTCGTCTTCGGCCAGATGAACGAACCCCCCGGCGCGCGCCAGCGAGTCGGACTTACGGCGTTAACCCTTGCCGAGTATTTCCGTGACTCGGAAGGAAAAGACGTTCTCCTCTTCATCGACAACATTTTCAGGTTCACTCAAGCCGGCTCGGAAGTGTCGGCGCTCCTTGGACGTATGCCTTCGGCGGTGGGATACCAGCCCACGCTGGCAACGGAAATGGGCGCGCTGCAGGAACGCATCACATCGACGAAGCGCGGCTCAATCACGTCGGTGCAGGCCATCTATGTGCCCGCCGACGACCTGACCGACCCGGCACCTGCCACTACTTTCGGACACCTTGACGCGACCACCGTTCTAAGCAGGCAGATAGTCGACCTTGGCATTTATCCCGCCGTGGATCCGCTCGATTCCACGTCAAGGATACTTGATCCTCTTATAGTCGGCAATGAGCACTACCATATCGCTAAGACCGTGAAAGAGATTCTTCAGACCTACAAAGACTTGCAGGATATCATTAACATCCTCGGCATCGATGAGTTGTCCGATGAGGACAAGCTCACCGTATCTCGGGCCAGGAAAATTCAACAATTTTTGTCTCAGCCTTTCTCCGTCGCCGAGGCGTTTACAGGCAGGAAGGGGAGGTACGTGAAACTCAGCGATACGATCGCGGGCTTCAAAGCGATCATCGAGGGTCACTGTGACGAATGGCCGGAGAGCGCCCTGTACATGGCAGGCACCATCGACGAGGCGGAAGAACAGGCCAAGAAACTACAGGCTGCGTAATGGCCGTCGATAATGACGTTGCGGTTAACCACCTCTTCAGACTTGGAATAGTTACTCCCCAGAAAAGTGTCTTCTCCGGAGAGATTGAATCGTTCACTGCCCCCGGTGCCTCCGGCTCGTTCCAGATCCTTCGCAACCACGCCCCTTTTCTTTCCACGATTACGGTCGGGGAAGTCAAGATACGCGATGTATCCGGGAACGAATCGCTCTATTCGACGAGCGGAGGATTTGTTGAGGTCAGCCACAATCACGTGACCTTCCTGGCCGAGACAATTGAGAAGAACGCAGAGATCGATGTCGAACGCGCCAGGTCGGCAAAGGAAAGAGCCGAGACGCGCCTTAGGGAGAAGGAACCCGGGATAGATTTTGCAAGAGCGCGGGCAGCCCTCTTGAGAGCTGTTAACCGTATGAAGGTTGCCGGGAAGTAAGGGAGTCTGCCGGGGCACGTTTCACATCAGTGTCCGTATTCCTTTCTTGTTTGGAACACCATCCAAAGTTAACTTTACCGACGAGGAGAAAAAGTGTATAAGTTCGCGCTAGTTGTTTTATGTGCATGCACCATCGGTATTATGGGATGCTCCAGCGGCAGTGAAGTGTCGAAACCCCCGGAGAGCAGCCAGACTCAACCCGACCTGATTGCTACAAACCCGAATTACCGCACCGCGATGGACCATTTCATATCCGGTAACCTGAGCGATGTGAAAGGCGACTACGCCGAGGCTATCCTGGATTATCAGGATGCTATCCGTTTCTACAGAGATCCTTCCATATATAACGCCATGGCACAGGACTACATAAGGTTGGGGAAAGCCGATCTTGCTGTTGAACAATCGAAACAAGCCGTGGCAATGGCGCCCGGTAAAATTGACTATCGAAGGACGCTGGCGCAATCGTATCTCGCCGCCTTCGACGTGGACAGCGCGAGGATTCAATATTCGAAGATCATTTCCATCGATAGTACACAAGTTGAAGACATGATGGTGCTCGCGCAGCTTTATCAGAGGGACGATCCCTCGAGGGCCGCGCAATTATACGAGCGGGTTTTAAGACTCGTCGGGCCCGACCTACCGACTATGATGCAACTCGTGAGGATATACAACAGTACCACCCAATTCGATAAATCGATCGAAGTCGTGAACAGAATGCTCAAGATCGATCCATCCAATGAGCCGCTCAAAGAGATGCTCGCGGATCTGTACTTGCAGGTCGGCAAGAACGCCGATGCATTGAAGATTCTGCAGGAGTTGATGAGCGAGAGGAGGGGCGACTACAATCTAAAGGCCCGTGCTGCTACGGCATACCTGAGGATGAAAGATTTCGCAAGTGCAGACAGCCTCCTCGATACGATTTTCACATCTGATTCTACGCGTGCCGATGCCAAATTTGCCATCGGCCAGTTCTATCTCAATGAAATGCAGCGTGACTCCTCCGTGGTTCCGTTCGCAGAACAGATATTCAGCAAGCTCTTGAGCCTGTATCCGAACGACCCGCGCTCTTACTTGATGGCGGGATTGGGAGCTTCATACGCCGGTAACGATTCTACTGCGGAGACTCTCCTGAAGAAATCGCTTGCGCTCGATTCCACCAACGCGGGTGCCTGGCAGGCACTCGGGCTCCTCTACTACCAGGAGAAGGAGTTTAACAAAATGGCGGTGGTCATGACGAGAGCGGCCGAGATTTTTCCGGAGGAGTACAGGATAAATCTCTTCCTTGGCCTGGCGCTCAATCAGGCAGGGAGAAACCAGGAAGCTGTCAAGCCCCTCGAAAAGGCGGTTTCGCTGAAACCCACCGATATGGACGCGCTCAGTACCCTAGGGCAGGTGTACGAGGCGCTCAACAGATATGATGACGCATACAGGATCTATGAAACCGCACTTAAGCTGGATCCCAAGAATTCGCTCATACTCAACAATTATGCTTACAGTCTCTCCGAGCGCGGGATTGAACTCGAAAAAGCCATGAAGATGGCGCAGTTCGCGGTCCAACTAGATCCCAATAACAGCGCATATCTCGATACTATGGGATGGGTTTACTTCAAGCTTGGTGATTACGGAAAGGCGGCTTCTTACGTCAAGAAGGCCCTCGCTGAAAGGCAGAAGGCTGACGGATCGTCTGCAACGCTCGACGAACATCTCGGCGACATTTATGACAAGCTGGGTGAGAACGAGAAAGCTGTTGAGCAATGGAAGAAGGCCTTGATGGAAGATCCGGGTAATACAACTCTTAAAGAGAAGATCGAGAAAGCCAAGACTTGAGCCGCCTCATTCTTCTCTCACTGCTTGCAGGAGTGTTTGTGGGGTGTGCGGCGACGTCGCAGGTCGACATGACCGGAGTGACCGCACAAGACGTCACCGACCAGATCCAAAGTCAGTCGAGCGCGATCCACTATTTTTCGACAAGCGGCTACGGTAGCTTCGAGACAAAGCAGGGCGCGTACACTGCGCGTTTTGATATGTCTATCCACAGGCCTTCCTCGGCGACGGTCAGCTTGTACGGCCCGTTCGGCATCAAAGTCGCCCAGGTCCGATTGACAGAGGATACCCTTATCGTCTACAACAGTCTTCGAAACGAAGTATTCATGGGAAAGCCGACCACCTCAAACCTCAGGAATTTCCTCATGATAGCTTCGGACGGTTCCTCGTTCACGGATTTGCTGCTGGACCTCATGACCCCGGTCGGACACATGGACAATGCGGAAGAGTCAAGACACCTTGATGGCAATACTGTCAGGTTCACTTACGCCGGCCGGGACACCGTCGAGAAATATACGGTTGACGGCGAGTTCATGCGAACCACGGTTTACGAAAAGCTTGTAGACGGCGAGACGGTTTTGAAAATCAACTACTCGGATTTCAAGAACGTCGGGAATATTTTCTTTCCGAGAACCGTCTCTTTTGAAGATATGAAACATGGGATATCCGCAAAACTCTTCTACCAGGACACGGCCCTCAATCAAAAGGAGAGCATCGAATTCAGCGTTCCGACTGATGCAAAGGAAGTCATTCTTAACTGAGGCTATTGCCCTCCTGGTTACTTTGGCGGTTCTGGCTTCAGCACCGGTTCAGGCGCAGACCAAGCCCAAGCTGAGCACGAAGAAGCAGGAACTGTCGAAGTTACGGGGCAATATCAAGCTTTACGAAAAAAAGATTGCTGAGAGCAGCAAAAAGGAATCCGTGTCCCTTGCTACGCTGGACAACCTGGAGAGGCAGAATCTGAAGACTCGCCGGATGATTAAGAATATTTCCGATCAGATCGGCCGGAATTCCTCCAATATCAAGGGAGTCGAGGAGAAAATAAGCGCCGTTGCGGAGAGACTGAATAACCTGACCAACCAGTACGCCCGGTTCGCGCGAAGCTTTTATGAACAGGGAAGGATGCACGATCTGGAACTTATACTCACTTCCTCGTCGGTCAACGAAATGCTTGTGCGCTACGAATATCTGAAAAAGTTTTCAGATCGGACACGCGAGGATATGAACTCCATCTCGCTGGAAAAAGAGAAACTTACGGCGCTTAGAAGCCAGCTCAGCGGACAGCTTGCGAAACAACAGGAGTACTTGAACCGAAAGAGTGGCGAGGAGCGTACTCTCGCCTCCAGGATCATGGAACACAAGCGAGTGCTCGGCCAACTGCGAAAGAACAAGAAGGTGTACGCCGAGCAGCTTAAACGGTCGCAGGCGGCCGCAACGGATCTGGAGAAACTGATACAAGGCCTCATAGCCGAAGAGACGAAGAAGAAAGAGGCGAGCAAACGCACCTACGAGGCGTATGACGAGACCCCGCCTTCAACCCTTGCCGAGAGTATCACGGGGCTGAAGGGGCATCTCCCCTGGCCTGTGAACAAGGGAAGGGTCGTCGCCAAATACGGCGAGCAGGAGAACCCGGTCCTGAAGACTGTAACACTAAACTACGGAATCGATATCTCCGTCCCGGAGAACTCACAGGTAAGAAGCGTAGCGGACGGAGAAGTGTCCAGGATATTCTGGCTCCCGTCATACGGAAACCTGGTCATCATCGACAATTACAACGGTCTGCGAACCGTTTACTCGCATCTCTCCGATATATTTGTGAAGGAAGGGGACAAGGTGAAGGCGCTGGAACCGATAGGGACAGTCGGAGAGTCCCTCGGCGGATCCATCTTGCATTTTGAAGTGTGGTTAGACACAAACAAGCAGGATCCGGAGATATGGTTAAGCAAGAGATAAAACGGGATTCGGTGATCACCGGGCTCCTGTATTCATACTTCTTTATCGGTATTATGTATGCACTTTTTTTCTTGGTTTCGTTGTTCAACAAAAAGGCGCGCCGGGGATTGAAAGGGCGCAAAAGTCTTTTCTCGGAACTCGAGCGTGGACTTTCCAATATTCCCGAAGACAGGAGGGTGTGGTTCCATGCCTCTTCGCTCGGAGAGTTCGAGCAAGCGAAACCGATAATAGAG
>JAJYGB010000549.1 GCA_021785235.1 Bacteroidota bacterium | reverse complement strand
AAGCCCGTACCATCTTCGACGAACTGGCGGAAGCAAATGCTATCGTAGAAGACGACTCCGAAACTCTGGAACGAATTTCCAAAATAAACAGGAAGCGGAAAAGACACTGACGATGAAGCTTATCGCCGCTTTTCTGGTCATCCTCGTAGCCTCTACTGCGTTCTCCCAGGTGGTTTTCAATCAAACGGACGAGACCAACTACAACCTCGGACTTCAGAGTTTCAGACAGGGGGACTACTCTACTGCTCTTCAATATTTCCGCGAAGTGATGGACGATTCCCTCAACCAGAGGTCGGCGGAATCGTTCTATTACGGCGCTCGCTCGCTGTTTAACCTGAGAAAGTACCAGGAATCCGCTGCCGTTATCGACACCTTTCTTGTTAAATTCCCGGGGGATCAGCACAGGTATGATATGATTTACATACTTGGCGCTAACTACTACGAGCTCAGCAATTATCTGCAGGCTGCCGACGAGTTCGTAACTGCGATAGACTCATCCGTCAATGGCGTGATCAGGGATCAGGCAGTGGCCAGTTTGCATACCCTCGTCGCTCATAACCTCAGCTTCAGCGATATAGAGAATCTTTATGCGACCTGCCACAGCAGGCTGTCCGCGGTCACCATCGCTGTCGGGTTCGCGCGCCGGGCTTACTTCTCGGATAAGCTCGGGAAAGCCGAGGCTATCTTGAAAAATTTCTCGCAGTCGTATCCACAGCAGGGAGTCGGCAGCGGCGAGGTAAACAGGTGGCTTCAAAGAATCTCGGGAGACAGCTTGCTCAACCTGTCACCTATCAAGATTGGCGCGCTTCTTCCGCTCGAGTATGGAAGCGGTGTGGGAGACAGATTGCTTCTGGGTATTCAGCTCGCGCTTGACAATTATAACGCGCACGCCACCACCAAAGTCGGCCTCGTGCTCAAGAACTACTCGGGCGTGATGCCGAACCTGTTTTCAGACATGCTTTCCCTCGGTGCGGACCACAGCGTCAAGGCAGTGATCGGACCCGTATACAGCAACGAAGTATCAGCCGTGGCCAAACTTGCCGACCAGAACAGTCTTCCGCTGATTTCTCCGACGGCGACCGATGTCGGGCTGACAAAAGGTAATCCGTACGTATTCCAAGCAAATCCGAATTTCAAGACGAGGGCCTATGCCATGGCAGATTACGCCGTGAACGTCCTTCACGAGAAGCGAATCGCGGTTCTCTCGCCGTCCGGATCCTACGGCAGGATAATTTCCCAGTACTTCGTGCAGCGACTGGACTCTCTTGGTACGCCGCCAGTTGCGGTCGCGTATTTTGAGAGCGGCGAGACCGACCTCTCGCAGCCGATAGACCAGATAAAGTCAGCCGCCGCGCTTCTCGGCGAGCCTTATGTCGATGTTGGAACGCTTACGACGCAGCAACAACAACGAATTCGGCCTTATATCCCGCCCGCGTACACGGACTCGCTCGGTAATTCGTATACGAAGATGGACGCTTACGATCTCTTCGGGAACAACCCGGTCCGCGTCGCTGACTCGCTTGGGATACCGATAGATACTTTGACTTCGCTTGGAGAGTTCGACGCTCTTCGATCGCTCGACGCGATATTCATACCGTTGACTTCTTCGAGCGACATCGGAATCGTCGGGGCGCAGCTCGCGTACTACAACGTGAAGACGCAGATACTCGGAACTGACGACTGGTACGACTTGAACCAGCTTTCCACGAACGATCTTTACGTAGATGGTGTAATTTTTTGCAGCGACACGTACTTTCAAACCAATTCCCAGCCTTTCGTCGCCGCGACCGACTCGCTTTCGCAAATATCCGACGCCGAGTTCGACAGGGTAGTCTCATACGGCTACGATATTGCCAACGATCTCCTAACTCAGATAAGCGCCGGCGTCACCACAAGGTCAGGGATCGAGTCTGGGCTGAAGTCGCAGACTTACACGGGCCTTCACTCCATGATTTCTTTCGGAGACAACAATTCAAATAGATACTTGCACATTCTTCAATTCAAGAATGGAAACATAGTCGATCTCGGCGAATTAAACACAAATTAGAAGCGGACATTAAGCTGCTTCAAAAACTGGACTTATAACAAATGCAGGGGGCTGCTATGTATGAGGGTTCCAGAGAAGACGAAACCGTGACGGTGCGGGAAAGCACCGGCACGCGTACTCTGCGTGAATGGCCTGACAGTGAAAAACCCAGGGAGAAGCTCCTTTCTCAGGGAGCCACGAAGCTTTCAGACGTTGAGCTGTTGGCGATTCTATTGCGAACGGGGACCAGGACTAAATCGATGTCGCGGACCGCGGTGGATGTCGCGCGAGAATTGATGATGGCATTCGACAATTCAATGGCCCTGCTTTCCATGAGGGACGCACTGGAACTTTCGGGAGTCGCGGGAATTGGAACCGTGAAGGGAATCACTTTAGCCGCCGCGTTCGAGATCGGAAGGCGCCTTCAGAATGTTTCAACGGGGACCACGCCGCTCCTGAACAATCCCGAAGCAGTATACAAATTCATCATGCGTGACTTCGCAGGTGAGAGAAGGGAAGTGTTCAAGGTGATCGCCCTCAGCACATCAGGCAGGGTGAAGCGTGTAAAGACGATGACGGAAGGTACGTTGAGCGCCAGCCTTGTCGATGCCCGGGCCGTTTTCAAGTTTGCCATACTCGAAGACGCGGCCAGCATAATCGTCGTTCACAACCACCCGAGCGGGAAGCTCGATCCGAGCAAGGAAGACATCCAGATAACCAAAGACCTCGTCTATTCGGGCGAGTTCCTGGACATTCCGGTGCACGACCACATCATCGTCGGCCCGACGGGCTATCTCAGCATGAAGAACGCCGGCCACATTTGAAGATCCGGACTCATGCCAAGTCTATCGGTCGACTTACGAGTTGCACCGGTCACACTGCCACACCAAACCATAGGTCGACTGTCTGGTTCCTGAATGTCAGCCCGGCGTTGTTGAATGAATCGAGGAGATCGATGTTATACCTGAGCTCGGCCAGTAGATCCACCGGCAGGATCGTCGATGTCTCTATGCCGATTCCGGTACTCCATCCCAGCATCGTCTTCCTGAACTGGCTGTAGATAGAAACTCCCGTGGGTTGAATCTGAGAGCCGCTGTAACCCACCAGGAAATCGACCCTTGGTCCCCCAAAAACGTAAGGGGTGACGGAGCCCTGTAGCAGGGAAAATTTCGCCATTACAGGTATGGAGATGTAATCGAGGTGGCCAATTGTGGAAGCGAAGCCGGTAACGGAGGAATTCTCATCGACGGTGTATTCGATTTTTGATCCACCCCTGCCGTACTCGACCTGTGTGACTATCGAAAGCAATGGAAGGGCGGGCCATTCCGCAAAGGCGGCGACATCGAAACCTTGTTCCGCCGAGGTGCTGCTGCTTGTCCAGCAGCCCGTCGATGCAAATGGATGCGCCATTATCTGCGAAGTGGATGTGAAGGCGCCTTTGACTCCGAACGAGCTGATAAGTTGAGCCCGGCAGACTATCGGAGCCGATAGGACTGCAAGGATGATGGGAAAGGAAAGCTTCTTCATGGTGATAACCTCCGTATCTCTGATGTTATGGTTCATGCTTCCGGCAGCCGACGCAGTTCTAAGTGACTATTTGTGGTGCGTTGAACCCGGGTCTTATAACGTGTAGAGAGAGGTCCTGCTTTTCCTTTTTCATTAAAGTGCGACTCACCTTGGAGATGAGTCGCACTTTGCATTCCTAATATCTAAAAGAAGGTTTCGATAGTGAGGTTATACTGCACTTGGTTTATCCTCGTAATAACCGGCGCGTTAACGGAGTAATCCGTCCTTCCCCAATCTATCGATCCCTGCGCGCGCATAAAGCCGAAGAGGTTGCCGCGCAGCTGGAACCCCCAGCTGTTCCCGGACTGGCCGAACGTAGAGTTGGAAGAGTTGAACTTCTGATATGAGTAATTCAGGGAAACGTCCATATCCCTCATGATTCCGTAACGCACGTCAGTGGATATTTGAGTGGACGGAGTGTAATCAATGTTTGAGGAAGAAAAATCGACCGACAGGGTGTAGTCGCCCGGACGGTTGATCATGCCGAAGAAGTAATCGAAGTCGCTGAGCTCGGCTCCATTGAAGTTCAGGTTGTGGAGAGTGAGTCCGATGCTTCCGTAGCGACTGGAGTGTTGAAGCAGTGCGCCTTCCGCGTTCAGCTCCAGCATTCCGAGAATGCCATAGTTGAACTTATCGTCGACGCCGAAACGTGAGAAATTGAACGGGACAAGAGGCTGGATCAGCGTTTCCGTCATCATAATGTCCTGTGTCGCATACCTAACCGTAAGGCTGTTGCTTGCCTCATCCTTATGAAGGTAGTGGCCCAGATAGTATGAACGACGAACGTCGTAAACCGAAAGTGGAGTGTTGAGGAAGAGATTGTTCAGCCCGATGGAGAGAACGGCGAAAGTCTGCTTCTGGCTGGCACCGTTCTCGTAAGCCCCCGTGGTCCCGTTGAAGTGTGGAGTCTGGTTCTCCAGGGAGTAATAGTCGGCATTAAAACTCGCCAGTGTGCTGTTCCCGAACATTCTTTTCAATCCAGCCCCTGCTGTGAACTCGCCGTTCAGATTATTCATCGTTTGTGTCGTGTAGACATCCTTGTACGGGTAGCTGTTCTTGTACTGGCTGAAGTTTGCTTCTGCCACAAGGGTAAACCTGCTCGGTAGCCCGTAGGAGAATGTAAAGGGAGCTTCGATCGTATTGTTGTTGCCGGAACTCAATTTGGAATCGCTGTATGTCGGGGAGAAGGAAAAGACCGTCTGGCCGGCATCCGGGAGAAGGTCGGAGAAGTAGTAGTACTGCTGGAGGCGGCTCTGGCTGAAACTGACTTCTCCGCTGGAGAGGTTCAGCACAGTCAAACCCAGGTAGTACTGATCGGTGAGAGCCATCCCGGGACTCCTTTGAAGAAAGGCGGTTCCCCCGAATTGCCATCCGGCAATCGGCCTCGAGTTAAATCCCAGGTCGTAGCTTTGCGAAGGTGTTGAGCCGGTTTGACCGAAATTCTGAAAGTTGCCGGTAAGCTCGTACGTTTTCCTGTTTCCCAAAGTAAAACCGACCCCGCCGTTCGTGTAACTGGGGTTCATCGGGGCAATTCCGCCTTGGTATGAGATGTCGTAATGCGCCACTGAGAGCGACGGCATGACGCCGTTTGGGAACCTCCCGTACACATCCTCGAAGAGAACTGTCGTCGAATCGCTCATAGCCGCCGATGAGTTCGACTGCCGATTGAGACTCTGCGCCGAAGCCGCGCACGAGAACGCCACCGTAATGGCGAGCCCCGCCACCATCTCTGAAACCCATTGGGCATTTCGTGAGTTAAAGTTCTTGTTAGCACCATGCCGTGCAAACATTACTGGCCTCCGTTTTTAGTCTTTTCCTCCGCCTGCGATACCCATCGCGGCGTACCAACTTTGCCGAGTCTATCTGACACATCTTCCGCCAAATCAAAGGAGAAAGCGGTGCTTCCGGGTGCGGAAAAAAGCGTGTACCTGAAAAATACTACTCACTATGACGGTGACCGGTTTTGCCGCAAGAGTCCTCCCTGCGACGTTGGCCACATATATCACGGTCGTCCGAACGTGTCAAGTCCTCTATCTGTCCGCGCATTGGCTCCGCATTGACTCATAAAAAAAGCGGCGCTCATCGCGCCGCTTCAGATTCGAAACCATGTTGTGTGAAGCCATTTACCGTTGCGCCGTTGCGCTCTCCTGCTTCTGTCTCTTCAGGTAGGTGCCGAAAACGAAATCCCACATCGGAGAGCTCACTCCGTAGTTGTTGTCGGGATCCATGTAATGGTGTCTCATGTGATGCTGCTTGAGATAGAGGATTATCTTCCCGTGGAGGCTGAAGTGGTGGACCGCATAATGGGTAAGGTCGTAGGCAAGATAACCCGCGATGAACCCCGCGAAGAACGGAGGGAGATAATGCGCTCCCAGAATATTCATGAAGCCGAAGTAAAACGCGACCGCGAGCGGTATGCTGACTATAGGCGGCATGACGAGCCTCGTCGAGTCATTAGGATAGTCGTGGTGAACGCCATGGAACATGAAATGGATTTTCTTTCCCCAACCGCTTTTGGGGATGAAGTGAAAGACGAACCTGTGCAGGATGTATTCGGTGAAACTCCAGATGAGAACCCCGATTACGAAGAGGGCAAAAACGTAATATAGGCTGAGTCCGAATTCAATTGATCTGTAGAACATCCAGGCGACAACCGGGAGGTAAAGAATGGCAGGAACTGAAGGATGCACATGAGACAAGAGCTCGAGGAAGTCATTTTTGAACATCCTCACGGATTCATCACCGTTCGATACGTACAGCTTCATGACAAAACTCCTCCTTTCAACGGGAAACCGATACTATAAATCGAAGGCCGCCTCATCAATCTACACAGGTGGCTACGCAATCCTTAACCGAACCAGGTGACAGAAAATTCCCGATGACGCGGAGATTTGAGAAAGTAAAGTCGGTCCCGGAAGCTACTGGGACCGACAGGTCAACT
>JAJYGB010000583.1 GCA_021785235.1 Bacteroidota bacterium | reverse complement strand
CTGCTCCGCGATACCTGAACAACTTCTCGAGAGCGAGCTTTTCGGTTACAGGAAAGGCGCCTTCACCGGAGCGAACGCGGATAAGAAGGGCCTCGTGGAATACGCCGACGGCGGGACGCTTTTCCTGGATGAAGTGGGCGACCTCCCCCCCGTGCTCCAGGCGAAATTTCTCAGGGTTTTGCAGGAAAGAGAAATCAGGAGACTGGGTGACCATGAAAGCAAGAAAGTAAATGTGAGATTGATATCCGCCACTAACAGGAATCTCCAGGAGGAAATCAAGGAGGGGAGATTTAGGGAAGACCTGTTTTTCAGGCTCAATATAGTGGAGATCCACCTCCCCCCGCTTCGTGACAGGCCTGAGGATATCCCGGTCCTTGCGAACCACTTCATGAAGAGTGCATGTGAGACGCACGGGCGGAATGTAAGGAAGATCGCCTCCGGTGCGATGTCGAAACTACTGAAACATCCTTGGTACGGAAACGTTCGCGAGCTTCAGAATGTGGTCGAGCGTGCCGTGGTGCTCTCGAGAGGCGATGAGGTTGCCGAGGAGGATCTGAAACTGGAACAGTATTCTGAAGATGGCTTAGTACAGTCGGGCCTCACGCTCGAGGAATTCGAGAGGAAACTTGTGGAGAAGACCCTTGGCGAGACCGGCGGCAACCGGACCCGCACAGCGGAGAAGCTCGGAGTCTCGCTCCGGTGGCTGCAGTACAGGCTGAAGGAATGGGGCGGTGACTCAAGATAGCTTCACGATACTCGAACTGATCAGCCAGAGCCCGACCACAAGCGTTTACAAGGCTCACCAGAACGTCCTGGACAGGATCGTTTTGCTGAAGGTTCTTCATAAACACCTGCTGCGGGACAGAGATCTCATCGCGAGGTTTACACGGGAAGCCAAAGCGTGTGCCATACTGAAGTCGGATAACATAGTGCAGGTCTACGATCTTACCGATGTAGACGGCGCGCCGGCTATAGTCATGGAATATGTCGAGGGGAAGTCCCTCGAGGATCTTCTCGTTGACGCCGGCGTTCGTTCTGAAGAGCTCCTTCTGAAGGTCGCCACGTCTGTGCTCCGGGCGCTCTCCTTCGCGCATGAAAGCGGTGTTACGCACCGTGATATCAAGCCCGGCAATATACTGGTGTCGGAGAGCGGCGCAATTAAAGTCACAGATTTCGGCCTTGCCGCAGTAGCCGACGCCCCTTCTCTCACGATGGAAGGGAGCCTGATCGGCACGCCTGCTTACATGTCTCCCGAACAGGCGAGGGGCGAAGCGGTCGACAACAGGACAGACCTTTTCTCGCTTGGTGTTACGCTCGTGGAAGTCCTGACAGGCGACAAGATACTCGCGGGAAGGTCATACGCTGAATGCATCAACAAGATTCAGTCTTTCGACCTGGAGTCGATACAGTATCTAGCTCCACGCTGTTCCCCGCATGTGTATGAATTCTTGAAGAAGCTCCTTGCTCCCGATAGAAATGACAGGTTTCCCTCCGCCGGTGTGGCGCTTGAATTTCTCGGACCGGGCGCGGTCGGTGCGGAGATCAAACCGGAGTCACCCACGCGCCGTTCCGGCAGGACAAGAAATGTTTTGCTCGCGGGTGCTGTTGCTGCTGTTCTAATCCTCCTGGTCGGACTGTCGTTTGTCTTCAAACACCCGTCGCAGAAAAACGCGGGTATTCTTCCTGACTCCACTGCTGCTGTTGGAATGGAGCGCGCGGCTGTGAGAGAATCCGGACCGGCCGAAAAGAAGTCTTCCCCGGCTGAAAAAGACAGTAGGGAGAAAGATGGAATTAAATCTGCCGGCGACGTTGCGGCCGCTAAAAAGGATTCCATGCGGATTTCCCCGGCAGCTGGTGAAGGCGCGGCGTCCGCCCGTGTGGGAAGCGACTCTGGTTATATATCGATTCACTGCACGCCCTGGGGAAAGATATTTATCGACAACGAATATGCGGGGACTACCCCGATCGCCGGATCAGTGAAAATGTCGGTTGGAACGCATACGATCACTTTCAACAATCCCAATTTCGCACCAGTTGTAAAACAAGTCGACGTGCGGAGGAATTTGCTGGCAACTGTGGAGGCGAATTTCTTGGCGAATTCCGGTTATCTTATAGTCAGCGTCGAGCCATGGGGAATCGTTTACGTTGACGACCAGTTCCGCGAGACGACTCCTTCTGTGGAACCAATTGTTGTCTCTGCCGGGACGCGGAAAATACGAATTCACAACCCAAACTTTCAGGACATTGTCAAGACTTTGACAGTGAATCCTGGCGACACGTTGAGGTTGAATTTCAGCTTTCTCAACGGGGATGGTAAGTAGTGGCACGATCGTTGCAGAATATATACATATCAGACATGAACTGGCACAAGAACAAATATTGGTTTAAAGCGGTTCTTGCGGTGTTTGCCCTCGCCGGAATGCTGCAAGCTACTGCATCTGCAGAAGTTAGCAGCATCCCCCCTATGCCGTACCCAAGAGTGGGCATGTGCTCCGCCAGAATTGAAGACAGGATATATCTCATAGGCGGTGCGCAGGGTTTGCAGGGGAGGAGCATCGGGAATCTGAGGGGAACTTCGACCGTCCAGGCATTCAATTTTGAGACAATGACATGGGAGACGAATATTGCTCCCTTGGAGACTCCGAGAGTCTACGCATCTGCCGTCGCGCTTGGTGATTCAATTTACGTGATGGGTGGCGCGGACAGTCTCGGAAATGTGCTGAGCTCCGTCGAAGTGTACGACCCGTCGGCAAACAAATGGCATTATACCACGAGCATGAAACTTGCCCGAAAGGGTGCAGCCGCCGTGGCATTTGACAGCCACATACTCGTCTTCGGCGGGGGCGGGGCGATGGGAAGTCCTTATAGTGAAGTCGAAGCTTACTCGGTTGAAAGTGGGGACTGGAAAGTCACTTACCCGATGGCCCTCGCGAGAGCATATCACAAAGTCTTTCGCGTAAATGGGTCCGTCTACATATTCGGCGGGAACAGCGGCAGTTTCGGCCTTGTTAACGTGATTGAAAGGTATGTGCCGACAATCGGGACCGTCGAGATTGCGGTCACACTGAGGTCGCCGAGAATGCTCTTTGGAGTCGCTGAGAAGAACGATTCTGTTTTCGTGATATCCGGGCTGAATGGAACGGGCAATCCCGATATGCGTATAGAAATGCTTGATTTTCATGAGCAGGGGGCGGAACATGATACCGTCCTTTCACAGACGCTTAGCTCTCCAAGGATAGGATTCGTCGCGGCAATTGGGAGTGACGGCCAGGTTTACCTTTTCGGCGGTGTTTCTCCGGATTACCTGAACGGGCAAGTGGCAATCTCCGATGTTGCTCAGCTCAGCGACATTACTCCTGTCAATGAAGTTCGGAGCACAATCCCCACCGGTTACACGCTTGACCAGAATTATCCGAACCCTTTCAATCCAACGACCAATATACGGTTTGACGTCCCTTCTCCCGGGAGCAAGGTGAGTCTCGACGTGTACAACATGCTGGGCCAGAAGGTTAAGACGCTGGCAGGCGGGTATTTCCGCGCGGGGACTTACTCCGTCTCTTTCGATGGTGCGAATATGCCAAGCGGAGCTTATATTTATAGGTTACAAAGCGAAACCGGAAGCATTTACAGGAAAATGGTCCTCATCAAATAATGACGAAAGCCGCTCAGTGGTCCCGCTCAAGTCCATTTGTGAGTCCGCGGGATGCCGTTGCAGCTCTGCAAAATCGGGTGAATCCACACAACTGCTGGCGGATGATGATCTGGACCGCGTTCCCCTTTTTTTTCGTAATTGTTACAGTCTTTTCATCTCCTTCATCGGCTCAAACCCTTTCCCAGTCTGATTCGACGCTGGCGGCGATAAAGAGCCTATTCGATAACGGTTCCTACATCTCTGCTGAGCTGCAGGCTCGCCGCATCCTCGAAGATAAGCACGTGGGCGACTCGACCAGAGTACAGCTGGAGAAGTATCTCGGTTTCGCACTCGTCGCGCAGGGGAAAAACGAGTCCGCGGAAGAACACTTCATTAACGCCCTCCGTCTGGACTCCAGCCTGATGTTGGATCCCGTGCTGACATCGCCCAAAATCCTCACGGTTTTCGAGAGTGCGAAGGAGAAGTATCGGCTCGACTTGGCCAGGGAAGAATCCAGGAGCGGCGGCCATCCGCAAAGTTCCGCGAGTTTCTCACGCGGCCCCAGTTTCAGGGCTATTCTTTTTCCGGGTTGGGAGCAAGTCTACCAGGGAAGGAAGACAAAGGGGTATATTCTCCTGGGAGCCGGAGCTGCGACGGCGGTTGCCGCGATAGCGTCTGATTTTCTCCGGCGCGATGCAAGGACAAACTATCTCAATGCCACGACTCCGACACTGGCGGAGAACCGATATAACACTTACAACACTTACTATAAAACCGAGATCTATTCCGTGTCAGCCTTTGTGTTAATCTACTTGTACTCGGAGCTCGATGCTTTCCTGAGCTTACCTCCCAATCTTGACGCGGCCTACTCGCCCGACACCCGGTCACTGAGTCTGGGTTTTCATTTAGAATTCTAATCAATCCCCCCTCTGGTGTTTCCCGCACGCTCTGCGCGTGAGATGCATTTCTTGCATGCTCCTATCGCAAACTCTCTTGACGAATTCATCGCTTTAGGACTTCATGGGGGCAAAACTATCACGGCACGGCTGTTGATCTTATTGTATCAAAAACTGGAGGAATTTATGAATAGAAAATTATATACTCTTTCTTTCTTCTTAATGGCGGGATTGATGCTGACTTTCTCGTCGGCGTTCGCGCAGATGATGATGGGAAGCTTCTCTCTCGAAGCATCCATCGATGAAGGAAAGGTAGCGCTCTCCTGGGAGGCTCCGGAGAGCTTCACCGTCTCGTACTTCCTCGTGTATCGGGGACAAATGAGCATGAGCGACACGAGTCTCAATATCTCGTACAGCCGGATCGATTCGACTACGGCAACCGAATACCAGGACACGACGATGCCGTCGGCAAGTTCCGTCCTTGTTTATCAAGTAAGGGCGTTCAATGGTTCAGGGCAAGTCCTTGTGAGTAATTTCGCGAAAGTGTTTGTCGACTCAAGCGACATGAACCGTGATCACGTCACGATAACCTCAACGCCGTCATACAATGGCACGGTCGATTCGCTCTACACATATCAGGTACAGGCCGTGTCTTCGGACACGACATCGGTGCTGACTTACAGGCTCGGCGAGGATCATCCGCCGCTAATGACGATGGATTCCACCGGGCTGATTAAATGGACCCCGCAGGTCAGAGGCTGGTACGATGTCGATGTAGTGGCCCTTTCCAGTAACGGCGGCCGTGCAAGACAGGAGTTCGCCATAAGAGTCGCGTCGATCAACGGCACGATAGCCGGAACAGTTACCGACACTCTCGGCAACCCGATTCCGAACGCGCTCGTGAAACTCTACCAGGGAGACCTGGATTGGCATTTTGATTATCACGCAGTCACGGATTCCAACGGTGACTACAGAATTACGCATGTGGACGCTGGCAAGTACCTGGTCCACGCGACTCCTTCCAATCCGAATTACGTGGCGCAGTGGTACGACGGTGTCTACAGCATTATAAACGCTACTCCCGTAGTGGTCAGCGATACCACGACACAAATCGCCGATTTCAAACTGCCAAATCGCTACGCAGACCTCCCCAAGTTTGTGGTCAGCGGCGCGGTGACGGACACCAACGGTACGGCACTGAAGGGTGCCCTGGTTGTGTTCGCGAGAGCCGGCTTTGTGTTCAATTCGGCGAAGGAAGATCAGAACGAATGGCAGAAAAGCGATGACTACAGAGCCATCTTCCAGAACATGTACCAGGAGAGGCACACCGTTCGCCATTTCAGCCTGGACGGCGATTCGCCCTTCGTTTTCAAGACCCACACAGACAGTAACGGAGTCTACTCAGACTCTCTGCCGCAGGGTTTCTACATCGCGTTTGCCAAGGCGGCCGGTTACACAAAGGTCTTCTACAACAACGAATCCGATCTTCTGTCGGCCGACATTATCGCGGTAAACAGCGATACGGCAAACATCAATTTCGCACTTTCGCCGCTTCCGCCGGTGGCGCTCGGTCAGATCAGCGGAATGATAGTGGATTCGACAAGCGGAGCCGGTGTAGCGGCGAGGATTATCGCCTTCCGTGACGTCTGGAACTATCGCGACACGCTCAAGCTGCACGTGGCAGGAGCGTATTTCGCGGATGCGGACAGCACAGGCGCCTATACGCTAGAGAACCTCCCTCCGGGATATTATAAGATTCTCGCGATACCGCTTGGCGGCTACGTCCCGTCATTCTACAGCCTGACCGGACCGACCCTGAAATGGAACGAAGCCTCAGCGGTGCCGGTCGACGGCAACTCAACAAGCGGCGTTAATATATATGTGATGCCCATGCCTTCCTCACTTGCCGGTTATACTTCGATCAACGGCACAGTCACCTCCGGCTCGTCGTCGGAAGGTGTAAGCGGAGCCCTGGTTTACGCGTTCAACGCTAACGGAAACCTCGCCGGATACGGGATCACCG
>JAJYGB010000610.1 GCA_021785235.1 Bacteroidota bacterium | reverse complement strand
GGCTCCCGCCAATCAATAAAAAGGCGCCACCTGCTTCGAACTGTGGCTTGGATGGTGTGGTCTTGTGGAGGTTCTATTTTTAGCGGCGCCTTTTCCCGCGTGAGCGGGACTTACCCCTCGTTGTGATAAGCTACGAAGGAGACTTTAAGCCAGTGTGAAGTCCAGTTTAAGATGATGATAAGTCTGTTGGAATAGTACAAAGCAAAAAAACGAAATGGTGGAATATTGGAACGATGGAATAATGGGTAGATAAGAGCGGTTGCCTTATCCTTAAGTCTGCCGGAAGGAGTTAACGATGTCCTTTTCGCTGCCCTGACTCCACCGGCATTTGTCTCTTGTAGACCAGACCGTTCATCCAAGCAGCTATGATGACAAGAAAGCCCAGGCCGATCAGCCATAACATGTGAAACCATCCGCCGCCAAGCATGACGAGAAACCCTACAGAACGCGCGGTGTCTGCGCCCCGCCCCATGTATCGCTTCAGGTATTTGCCGAACTTCGACTGTTTCTGCTTTTCAAAATCCATTGTCCTGATCATGAAGAAAGAGATAGCGAGTGAAGGGATGAAGCCAACGACGAGCCCCTCGATTATCAGGTGCAGCCAGATAAGATATACGGCGATGAACGCGGCTGTAACGTCCGTAACCATCTTGAAGGGGTGAATCTGGTGATAGAGGGTCTTGTCGATTACGTTCATAGGGTCTCCGAAATATTGATCAGGCGTATATCTCGCGTTTGAGTTTTTCCCAGTCTTTCTTTCTCATGCGGACTTTCAGGTGCAGGCTGTCCGGGTGCTCACTCTCCTGCACGAATTCGGCTACCGACAATATTTTCGCCAGCTTCTCAGACTGGGTCGGCTTTATGCGGAATGATTTCTCCACGATGTCCGAGCCCATCATCTCAAGCATCCTGTCTTTAAGCTGGTTGAGGTTGATCCGGCGCTCCGCGGAAAGCGCGACCGAGCCGCCGTTGTATTCGTTCAGGACGCTCCTGACGACGCCGAACTCGGCGACCTTGTCGACCTTGTTGAAGACGAGCATCGTCGGCTTGTCGCTGCAGCCGAGCTGGGCGAGCGTCTCGTTGACGACATCTATCTGATCGCGGAATGCCGGGTTGGATATATCGACGACATGTAGGATATAATCGGCGAAAGCAACTTCCTCGAGCGTCGACTTGAAAGACGCAACCAGGTCGGGGGGGAGTTTGCGGATAAACCCGACCGTATCGACGAGGAGGCATTGGATTGAATTCGTCAGAGAAGCCTTTCGGGTAGCTGTGTCGAGCGTGGCGAAGAGCCGGTTTTCCACGAAGGCGTCGGCACCGCTCAGTGCGTTGATGAGCGTCGATTTGCCGGCGTTCGTATATCCGACGAGTGCGAATTTGGGAAATTCGTCGCGACGCGCCCGCCGGAGCTCGCGCTGGCTCGAGATAGCCTCAAGCTTCTGTCGCAGTACGGAAATTCTTTTCTTGATGACACGGCGGTCGACTTCGATCTGTTTCTCACCGGGTCCCCTTGTCCCGATCACGCCATACTGTTTTGAGAAATGCTGCCACTGCCCGGCGAGTCTGGACATGTTGTATTTTAGCTGTGCCATCTCGACCTGGAGTTTTGCCTCGCGAGTTCTGGCTCGCAGCCCGAATATGTCGAGTATGAGGCCGCTTCTGTCGAGCACGCGCCTGTCGATGATAGCCTCGAGGTTCCTGATCTGTACACCTGAAAGGTCGTCGTCGAATATTACGAGGCTGATGTCGTCCGCCTCACAGATCGATTTGATCTCTTCGGCCTTCCCTTTTCCGATGAAGTAGGCAGGATCGGGAGAGTGCCTTTCCTGGAAAATTGTCCTGACGACCCTCGCACCGGCCGTGTCCGCAAGAAGAATCACCTCGTCGACATATTCGTCGATGCGTTCGCGCGTGTCGCTTTTGAAAACAACCCCTACGACAAGCGCACGGTCGAGCCTATCGCTAGTCGATGTCAATTTCGTTTATAACACCTCGCTGTTTGCATCATAGCTTCGCCTCAATATAAGATGTTCATTTAAATAGTTTTCATCCTCGAAACGAAAATCTCGGCGATGAGCAACAACAAAGCCGACGCGACAAATATGGAAGAAAGGTCCTCACCCCGCCTGAGCCTGTCGATGCTCGCGACGGCATTCTTGTCCGCCTTCACTACGAAGACATTCCTCGGTGCAAATCCAAGCTCGCGCGCGAAACCTTCTATCCGTGACGTCGATGACTGGGTGAGATCGGACTCGCGCGGATTTACGTTTACCGATATCTCGCAGAGCGTATCCCCCGCGACGAGCGTGTAAGTACCGGGCCGGTCGAGGTTGCCAGGAGTGAACCTGGCCGTTGCCCCGACATATTCCGGCAGCACATCTGAGCGGTTGCCCGAGGGAGAGATCAGCGTCGCGGTCTTTATCCCGCCTTCTGTGTATCGGTACTCAAACCTCTGTCCGGCAAGAATTTGATTCGGCTTGTACCGGACGGCGGCCGAGTAGAACAGAGCGCGCTGAATCACGACGGGGAAAAATGGTGACAACGGGAAATTGGACGAAGCGGTATCGGCCCCGGATGCGACAACAAACGCGAACCCGGTTCCCACTTGCCTGCTCATCAGAAAGGGGCCGGCAGACATGCTCATAAGCACATGCGCAAACGGGTTCGGCTCGATCGCTACCCCACCGTAAATCTTAGTCACGAGCTGGTTCTTTATCCGGTCAGCTCCTTGATCGGACGAGAAAATCCCGGAAAAGAAGTCGTCCGCAGCGTCTATGTGTTCGAGGCTATGGAAACCCGCGCTCGAACCGGATAGGAGCCTCGTCACTTTGCCGATATTCATTCCACCGATCAAACCGGCGAACGAACTCATCTGCTCTTGAGGAGGGGCGAAGAGTATTGCGCCTCCGCCGCCATCGACAAAACGCTCCATCTTTGAGTCGAAACCCCGGCTCGTCACTGACGAACCGGCGCCGGAAGGATATGATTCCGCCACTACAACGTCGACGCCGTGAAGATTCGTGTATACGAACTGGGCGGGTGTCACCGACCTTGTATCAATAACCGTGGAAGTGTCCATCACCGCCCGGGCGGCGCTCAGCACAAAATCGTCGCCCGTTGCCCGGCTCACGAATAACACGTTCAGCCTTCTTATCGCGTAGAAGGAAAAGTTGTACCTGTTATCGCTTTGAATGGAGTTGTCATCAATTTGCACCACCCCCTGATGAAAACCGCCCGAGGCGACGCTGAATGCCAGCTTCACCGCCCGAGAAGTACCGGCCGCGACGTCGACTGCCGACTGAGCCACTTTCCTGCGGTCCAGGAATAAGCTGACGATTATCCCTCTCTTGTCCGAGCCGTCGTTGTTGGTCACTGTCGCTTCAACCTGGGACGGGGAATTTACTTCGACAACCGGGTTGAGGAGCTTCACGTTCGCGACGGACAGATTATCGTTCGGTGATTCATCCGGCCTGAGAAAAAAGATTCTCGCATTGGGCGGGACTTCCATTGGGGCGGGTTTTCGGAACTCACTCCTCTGCATGTCGCCGACAACATAAATTTCCTTGTTGACGTAGCCGGATGCCGCGAGCCTCCGAAGAGCTTCCCGGATCGCGGAGGAGTAGCTCCCGCTCACGGCGGAGGGCTCCGACCTTGTCACCCGTGCCGAAAGGGCTTTGGGATCGGACGTTGAAACTCCCCGCGTCGTGTCCGCGGGGCTCGACGTGAAGATAAGGCTCGCGTCGTCGCCGGTATGAAAGCTGTTCAGCAAGCTCGACGCCACACTCCTGATCTGCGAAGATATCTCTCCGTACTCGTTTCTCGCAGTTGTCGAAGGAGAATCATCCAAGATAATCACCGAAGATGTTTTCGCGTTGGAGCCGAGAAAGCCTCTCAGTACCGGTCGCGAGAAAGCCATCACCAGCGCGGCGATGGCCAAAGTGCGCAGGATGAGAAGAAGATAATCTCTCAGCTTAACCCGTCGTGCGGAAGCGTGCTGAATCTCCTTCAGGAACCTGATCGAAGAGAATTCAACCTTCCTGAGCTTCTTCAGCTGGAGGAGGTGGATGAGTACCGGTATTCCCGCGGCGATTAGCCCGAAAAGGACGAGCGGATTTAAGAAGGTCATGAGACGCCGTCGGACTCTGAGCGGGGATTCCAGAGAGTCTCGGCTACCTTCCCTGTTTTGTTTGCGTATCTTGCCAGCACAAAGAGGAAATCGGAGAGGCGGTTCAAGTATATCAGTGTTTCCTCCGATGCCTCGCCTCGTTTTCTCAGGGATACCACGAGCCGTTCGGCTCTCCGGCAAACAGTGCGGGCGAGGTGCAGAAGAGAAGCGGTCTTCGATCCGCCTGGAAGAATGAAAGATTTCAGCGGGTCGAGGTGCCCCTCGATCTCGTCGATCCTTTTCTCCAGGAAGGCTATATCTTTTCCCGAAATTCGCGGCACTGAAGTGTTTCTCGCGCCGGGCGGCGTCGCGAGGTCCGCTCCGAGCACGAAGAGCCGGTATTGGATTTCGCCGAGGATTTCATCCATCTCGCCGTTGTCGTTGAACGCGCGCGCCGAGCCGATCATTGAATTGAGCTCGTCAACAGTCCCGTAGGCTTCTATCCGCAGCTCATCCTTCGACACGCGTTCCCCGCCGAAAAGGCCTGTTTCCCCCTTATCGCCGGTCTTCGTGTATATCTTCAAAAAGTAATCAACCTTTCAAGCTCGATTGACAATTCCATCAGCACGTTCGCTTTCGGCTGTTCATCTATCGCCGAGAACGCGCGCGCCATATTGCGGCATGTCCGCGCGAGCATTTCCAGGTCCGAGGAAGTTTTCAGGAACCTCGCCTCGAAAGCGAAACCCATATCGCTTATGGAATCTTCCGCGTCCTTCCGCGACATGATCCTGCCGCCGTTGAAAACATCGACATAAAACTCTTTCCCTTCAAGCACAAACTTCACGAGGAAGTGCGCCGGGGCGCCGACGCCGTACACTGGGAGATTCAGCCTCCTGCCGACGAGGAGGTAAACGATGCCGAGTGAGATCGGGATCCCACGCCGTGTCTGCAGGACACGATGAAGAATACTGTTGTCCGGATTGTAGTAATCCTTCGAATTGCCGGCGAATCCCATCTCCGTCAGAAAGAACTCGTTGACATGCTGAACGATTTCGTACGGGTCTTCGATAGCGGCGATTCTTTTCCTGAGGTCGTTCGCGAGATCGTTGAGCTCCGATTCGATCATGGAGAATTCGAGGCCGGGATAGAGCGGCTTTGCCAGGAGCAGGAGCGCGCGCTCCAGCGAGAAATCGGGCCGCGAGACGAAATCGAGGAGAAGGTCGTATTCCTTCTGCAGCTTGTCGAGATGCATCTTCGAAACGAGGTTCTCGATCCGCCTTCTCACGTTCATGTCGGCGTTGTCTATTTCCATTTCGAGCATGCGGGCGACGTCATCGCCGCCGTCGAGCAGTTCTCTCTCGACCGCCGCGAAGACCTGCGGGTCGTCGTCATCAAGCAGTTTCATCAAAGCCTTGAATTTTGAATCGGTTTCCTGTGTCATTTGCGTGTCCGCATCATTTTAAGTCGTAATTTCTCTTTATCTCGCTCGTAAGGAACTTGAAAGCGGTCTTCGGATCGTCCGCGAAGTAAATCATCTTTAGGTCCGACCGGTTGATCGCCCCTGCTTGAACAAGCGCGTCGAAGTTCAGTATCTTCTTCCAATAGGAGGAACCGTATATCAAAACAGTCATCCTCTTTTTGATCTTGTTCGTCTGCAGGAGGGTAAGCACTTCCATCAGTTCGTCCAGCGTACCGAAGCCGCCCGGAAAAACGACGAGCGCCTTCGCGAGGTATACGAACCAGAATTTTCTCATGAAAAAATAGTGGAACTCGAAATCCAGATCTGGGGAAATGTACGGATTGGGGAACTGTTCATGGGGGAGGCTTATGTTCAGCCCGATCGATAACCCGCCCGCTCGAATCGCCCCCTTGTTTGCAGCCTGCATGATGCCGGGCCCCCCGCCGGAACAAACGACAAACCTGTGTTCCCCTTTTTTGCTGACCTTCATGGCCCACCTGGTGAGCATCTCGCTGAGCGTCGCGGCGTCCTCGTAGTATCGCGCCATTTCGACGCCAGCCTCCGCGTGTTTGAGTTCCTCCGCAAGTCTCTTGTTCACGCGGGAGTTGGACTTCTTCCGTTCCGCGACCTTGATCCTCGCCTTCACATCGGAGAGCCTCCCTTGCGCCTCGGCCATCGAGCCGATACGTGCCGACCCGAAGAAGACCACCGTATCCTTTATCCGCAGCCTCTGGAATCTCGATTGGGGTTCGAGGTATTCCGAGAGGATCCGTATTACCCGCGCGCTCGGACTATTCAGAAACTCAATGTCCTTGTACGCTTTCTCGGCAATGTGGATGTGTTTAGCGGTAGATTTTTTCGCCGGCATTTACCTCCGATTTTTCAACTTATCAGGGACCTTTTCTGACTCATGGGAAAGAAACTCTAAATCCTAATCACCAAACTCTAAACAACTCCCAATGTCCAAAACCCTAAATTCAAATACCATAAGACTGACTCCCGTTTAAGTTTTGAATTTCCCTATTTCA
>JAJYGB010000049.1 GCA_021785235.1 Bacteroidota bacterium | reverse complement strand
AGGGATAAAAGTTGGTTATAAACCTCCTCCCGAACTTCACAGTTGCCGTGCCGCCAAGCAAAATATCCTTCCAGAGTAAATTGGTGAAGATATTCCCAAACCTGTCCTGGTAAACGACACTCCCTTCGTTCCGCCCCTTCACAATATCCCGGTAAAATGTGTCAACGTGCGGATATCTGAAGGCTTCGCCCATTTCATTCAGCCTGATTCCGCGAGACAGATGCGCCGCAACCGGAGCGAATATGTCCCTTCCATGAAATGTCGTGCTGACTCCTTTAAGAAAATACCTGGAGTTGGAGACCACGTGAAACTCTTTATCGCTGCTTTCAGCCGCGACATAATCGAGGAGCCCGTTATCCGGAGCGATGAAAGTCTGTTCATCGATAGTCCCGCATAGAATTTCGCGATCGCTGCCGACGCCTGGATCAACGACGCACACAAAGATCGCGTCGTCAGGAAAGTATTTATGGGAAGCCCACAGGACAAAGGCGGCTTGCCGGATGTTTTGCGGCTCGATATCGTGTGTCAAGTCGATGATATGAGCCACCGGATTTATGGAAGAGACTACCCCCTTCATAACGCCGACAAAATAATCTTTGCTGCCGAAATCCGTCAGCAGTACGATGGTCGGCATTACAGCCTCAGGGCGTTCTCGCGCTTCGCCGAAGTATAGGATGCGTCCACTACCTTCATAACCTTGCACATCTGGCTAATCGTCGGCATGTCCGACTTGACGCCCTTCAGGAACCTTACGAAATTGGTCAGTTCAGTCTCGTAACTGCGCTTGAAGACGTTCTCGAACCTCGAATTCTGAACAGGGGTCAGGCTCACAAGTTCGTCTTTTACTTTTCGATGAAGGATAAGCGGGCTTAGGGTGGCGGTTCCTTCGGTTCCGTACACTTCGAATCTAAAACTCTCCTCCGGCTGCTGAAGCCCCCAGCTCGCATCCATCCGAATCATTCCCCCTTTTTCAGTACGCATAGTGACGAGCGCGGTGTCTTCGACTTTCTTGTACTTCCGGCTAAAGAACGCGGCGTTAACAGCGCTGATCTCCGGAAAATTAAGGAGCCAGAGAGAAAGGTCTATTAGTACCACGCCAAGATCGAGCATGACGCCCTGCCTCTGCTGGGACCTCGAGTCCAGGTGCATTTTGGTGCTCGGCTCCTGCTTGTGCCACGCCGCGTTTATGTAGAAGACTTCGCCGAGCTGTTTGTCGCTCACGTAGCTCTTGAGCATCATGAAATCTGCTCTAAACCGGTTGTTCATCGCGGCGAGGACCGCCTTCCCTTTCTCATCGGCGAGCTTCGCGAGGGCTTCGCACTGTTCGTGATTGACAGTCGGAGGTTTTTCAATCAGGACATTTTTCCCCGCGTTGAGCGCGGCCACCGCGATGTCGAAGTGACTGTCAGTCGAAGTACATACATCGACCACGTCAACATTCGGATCGTTCAGTAATTCCTCGGCGGAGTGATACAGCTTTGCGATACCATGCTGCTTCCCGAGCGTCTGCAGCTTCTGGTTGTCCTGCTCCGAGAGGGCAACAACCTTCACCCCACTGATCTTCTTAAGGAGCGGCAGGTGTATTACCTGAGCTATCGCGCCGCCGCCAATAACACCAAGTCTGATGTCGTCCATTATCTACCTGCTCACCAGCACCGTCTGCTTCGAGGAAGTGCCTTCGACGTTTATGAAATGAATAACCCTGTCCGCGATTCCCTCGGGATGGAGGCCGACCAGCTCGTAAAGCTGCTGCGGTGTCCCGTGCTCGACAAATGAATCCGGCAAGCCGAGGGTCAACACTCGTGTGGGTTTCCCGATTTCCTGAAGTGCCTCGAGGATTGCGCTTCCGAAACCTCCCTTGATCGTATTATCTTCTATCGTCACAATGTGATCGAATTTACCCGCGATGTCCTCGAGCAACCCGGCATCGATCGGTTTCACGAAGCGCATGTTCACGACTTCGGCACGAATTCCCTCCTGCTGCAGGATATCTGCGGCCTTCATGGCATGTTGCACCATCAGACCGACCGCGAGGATAGCGACGTCGCTCCCGCTCCTGAGTACTTCGCCTTTGCCGATGAGAATTTCCTGCATCTCTTCTTTGGGCAGGCCGAGCGCGTTCCCTCTCGGATAACGTATGGCGACAGGACCTTCGCCGTGGTTCACGGCTGTCAGGAGCATGTCGCGAAGCTCATTCTCGTCTTTAGGCGCCATGATAACCATTCCGGGTATGAGGCGGAGATAAGTAAGATCGAAAGCCCCATGATGTGTTGGCCCATCAGCTCCGACAAGCCCGCCCCGGTCAAGGACGAAGACAACGTGCAGGTGCTGAATGGCGACGTCATGTATAATCTGGTCGAATGCCCGCTGAAGGAAAGTGGAATAAATCGCCGCCACCGGTATGTAACCCTGTGTCGCCATCCCTGCGCAGAAAGTCACCGCGTGTTGTTCGGCGATACCGACATCGAAGAATTTATTCGGCATTTCCTTCTGGAGGATATTCAACCCTGTGCCGTCGGGCATGGCAGCCGTGACGCCCACAACCTTCTGATTCTTCCTGGCCACCTCGACCAGTGCTTCGCCGAAGACTTTGGTTAGAGAGGGTGGTCCCTCCTTCTTGAATTGCTCGCCGGTGACCTTGTCGAACGCGGCAACTCCGTGAAGTTTCTGAACGTCCTCTTCAGCCGGAAGATAGCCCTTCCCTTTTTCAGTCGTCACGTGTACGAGCAGCGGGCCTTTGAGGTCCTTGACCTCTTTGAAGGTGGTGATGAGTTGCGAGAGGTTATGCCCGTTGAAAGGACCGAAGTACCTGAACCCGAGCGCCTCGAAGAGCATGCCAGGTGTAACAATCGCCTTCATGCCGGATTCAAGTCGTCCCGCTACTTTCCTCAGCCTGTCGCCGACGGAATCCAGCTTGCCGGTGAGATCCCAGACGTTTGCTTTGAACTTGTTGTAGGCCCCCGTCACGGTCAAGCTGCTGAAATAGTTGGAGATGGACCAGACGTTCGGCGCTATCGACATCCGGTTGTCGTTCAGGACCACTATCAGGTTCTTCTTCAGGAACCCGGCATTGTTCATCGCCTCATACGCCATTCCGCCCGTCATGGCCCCGTCTCCGATAACCGCGACGACCTTGAATTTCGCGTCCATGAAATCCCGGGCAGTAGCGACACCCAGCGCCGCGGATATGGAGGTGCTGGCGTGTCCCGCGCCAAAGACGTCGTACGGGCTCTCCGATCGTTTCAGGAAGCCGCTTATTCCGTGGAACTGTCTTATTGTGCTGAAGACATCCCGCCTTCCGGTAATGATCTTATGGATGTATCCCTGGTGGCCGACGTCCCACACGAGTTGATCTTCCGGAGTATTGAAGACGTAGTGAAGCGCAAGCGTCAGCTCTACCGAGCCCAGGCTGGCTCCGAGGTGCCCGCCGATCTGGGATATGGTGTCTATCAGAAACTCCCGGATCTCCTGCGCGAGTACCTTGACCTCATTAACGGAGAGCTTCCGAAGGTCTTCAGGGGAGTTTATAGAATAGAGGTACTTATATTCCATTTATTCTCCACTCAGTTTTCAATGTCTGTCTCTTCGAGCGTACCACCGGCGTTCTTCTGTATCTTTTTCAATTTCAATTTAGCCTCATTCAGCCGCGTCATGCAAGACTTCGCCAGCGTCATCCCCTCTTCGTAGAGCTTGATCGACTCTTCGAGCGGGGCATTTCCTTCTTCGAGTATCTCAACAATCTCCTCCAACCTCTTGAGTGATTCCTCAAAGGTGAGGTCTCCTTTTTGCTTAACGGTTTTGCTCATGTCAAACGGGTCTTTCCGACTTTCCTGTTATTTGTGTATCCAGTGTCCCATCATGGAGGCGAATACTGGCGGTCTCACCGGTTTCTATGGTCTGAACCGAACTGACTATCCCTCGCGAACTCTCGACGATCGCGTATCCTCTTCTTAGAACAGCAGTCGGGTTTAACGCGTTCAAATGTGAACCTATGGAGGACAGTCTCTGTTTTAAAGTCTCCAGATAATGAGAACTCTCGCTTTCCAGTCTCCTCGCCAGCTCATCTACAAGTTGAGTCTTCTGATCGACAAGCGACATGGGCTGCCGGAGTGCGTAGTGCTGGCTAAGCTTATCGAGTTCGAGCGTCAGGCGGTCCAGATATTGACCAATTGCGCGGCCAATGCTGCGGGCAACCGATTGGATACCGGCCGCAATTTCGAGCCTATCGGGAACGACCAGCTCTGCCGCGGCGCTAGGAGTCGCCGCCCTGACATCGGCTACGAAATCCGATATAGTGAAATCTACCTGGTGCCCCACCGCGCTGATCACAGGGATGCCGCTTTCGAATATTGCCCGGGCGACGATCTCTTCATTGAAGGCCCACAGGTCTTCCAGGCTTCCGCCGCCTCTGCCGGCGATAAGAACATCAACGCTAGATAGTTTATTGAAGGCGCGAATGGCATTCGAGATTTCTTCAGCAGCTCCATCTCCCTGCACTTTAACCGGGTAAATAACCAGTTCGACCGCGGGAAAGCGTCTGTTTATGATGCTGATGATGTCGCGGACCGCTGCTCCTTCGAGGGATGTAACGATACCTATTCTTGACGGGAATTCAGGGAGCGGTTTCTTATGTTTTTCCGAGAAGAGGCCTTCATCCTCCAGCTTTTTCTTCAGCTGCTCGAACGCAAGCTGAAGCGCACCCTGACCTGCCGGCATGAGGTTCAACGCGTAAAGCTGGAAGTCGCCCCTGGGTTCGTAGAGTGATATCCTTCCCTTCACGAGGATTTTCATTCCGTCGGTTACATCGAACCTGACACGCGCCGCATCCGAGCGCCACATTACTACTCTGACCTGTGCCTCGTCGTCTTTCAACGTGAAGTAGAGGTGACCGGAAGGCATATGCCGCTTGAAGTTAGAAACTTCACCTTCAACAACAACGGATGGGAAGCTCTGTTCCAGCACTTCCCTTGCAAGCCTCGCAAGGTCCTTGACCTTCAGAACTTTATCCTCCCGAGACGAACCTGCCGGACGATCGAACAGACCCAGACTCTCTTCCTGCAAACTACACTGCCTTTCCCGCTGCCACGACATGCAGAAATCGACAACCGGTACCGTTCCACACCGGGATATCAGACGACGTCAAATTAACCTCCTCAACTTTAAGCTATAATACGCAATCCGGCATTTAAGATAAAGCCATGGATAGCAGCGTGTTAGCCCTGCATTCATGCAAATTGAATATGAGTACGTTGTCGGCTTATATTGCTTTCAATGTTGCGTGAATTTAGAAGGATTGTCGTCAGCCGCACCGACAGAATTGGCGATGTCGTGCTGTCGCTTCCGGTTTTCGCTTCCCTGAAGAAATGCTTCCCGGCCGGAGAACTTACCGCACTGGTCCAACCATATACCGCAGAAGTTGTCTCTTCCTTTCATGCGGTTGATGATATATTGACTTACGACCCTTCGGAATCGCTTATCTCCACCGTAAGGAAATTCAAAGAGATAAATGCAGACGCAATACTCCTTCTCTTTCCCCGGTTTCGTATAGCACTTGCAGCATTCCTGGCGCGCATACCGGTCCGGGTAGGAACCGCGTACCGCTGGTACTCATTCCTCTTTAATAATAAAGTCTACGAGCATAGAAAAGACTCCGTCAAGAGCGAAGCAGAATACAATCTAACACTGGCCGCTGCCATAGGCTGCCGCGTAAGAGACTTTGAAGCCAGGCTCACTATCGATAATCAGGCCTTGAAGAGCGCGAGGGACTTTCTTGACAGGAATGGCATTGAAAGGTTCGTAACAGTCCATCCAGGCAGCGGGGGTTCGGCTGCCAACTGGAGCCCGGCCAATTTCCGACAACTCTCCGGTGCAATCGCGAAGGAACTCGATGTTAGTGTTGTCGTCACGGGTTCAGCGGCGGAGAAGGAGCTATGCGGTCATGTCTCCGATGGCAATCTGAAATGCCGGAACGCTGCCGGCGTGTTTTCGATCCGCGAATTCATTGCCCTGCTTTCGCTCTCAGATTCCTTCGTATCAAACTCCACCGGCCCGATTCATCTCGCTGCCTCGGTGGGCACGCCAGTCGTGGGCATATATCCGAACAATAAACCAATGACTCCCACAAGATGGGCCCCCATCACCGAAAAAAAGTTGATCCTCACCCCATCGGACGGGTCAGATGACCTGACGAAGGTAGCCGTGGATGATGTGCTCCGATCTGTCCGGGAAATTTCAGCGGTGAAAGCTGAATGAAAGTCGGCATGTTGATCCTGGCTCCGCTAGTGTTCCTCATATCGGGATTACCAGGAGTCTCTCCCCGGGCAGCGATCACTCAGCCAGAAGGCGGCCGATCGTTCGGCGGACCAACCTGGACGGCTGACTCTTCGGACTCAAGCAAAGCACCTCCTCCGTACACGAGCGAGGGCCAGCTACGCGTCTTCGTAAACAAAGCCTTCAACGTGGGTGAGAAACTGAACTACGACATCTACTACGGGCCGATAGTGGCAGGCAGCGCGACAATCGAGACACCCTCCGCGGTCTATTTTAAAGGACGAAAATGCTATAAAGTCGAATTCACGATGCGATCCGCTCCTTTTTTTGACTTTTTCTTTAAAGTCAGAGACTACTACT
>JAJYGB010000366.1 GCA_021785235.1 Bacteroidota bacterium | reverse complement strand
GGAGCTTGTTGCCTCTCCCGGGGTTCCTTTATATGAATGCGACATTAGCCCCAGCCTCGAGAAATCCGCGGGCAAGCTCACCTCCAACTGATCCCCCGGTCACGATTGCGACTTTACCGGACAGGTTTATCATATCTTGAATTTATTTTCATGAAGCCTAAAAAGCAATTTGTCGCGGCTTCTAGCCCCTTTCATCGATTAACAAGCGCCGCTTGTGATAAACCCCAAACAAACCGCCAAATGATCTAACCGGAACACTAAAGAGAAAATCACCAAATAACCAAACGGTTGTTATTACCCCGCCGTTTAGTAAATTATACGGACACCACAACATTAGAGTAGTATTCAATCGCACCATTGAGTAGTAGATTTTCTCTCGGTCACACGCCGTCCGTTTGGCAAAACAAGGTCGTTTTCGCCAAACAATATATACATCCATCCAAAGCCATATTTCTACTATTTCTCAAAACCAAAATAGGAAGGATTGCGCATGAACATAATTCGTGCACTTTCGACACCACTCATAGTGGTTTTTCTTCTGGTTATCACCATGAAAGCTGACAAAGCCATGTCCCAGGAGAAGACACTGACCGAGCAGGCCATCCCGCCACTGGATCCGGCTAATATGGACACCTCAGTCAGCCCTTGCCAAAATTTCTACCAATACGCCGACGGTGGTTGGCTCAAGAATAACCCAATTCCCGCCGCCTACAGCAGATGGGGGAGTTTTTCGGAGCTGTATGACCGAAACCTCAATATCCTTCATGGGATTGCCGAGAAGGCCGCAGCCGATAGAAACGCAAAGAAAGGTAGCGACACCCAACTCGTAGGCTATTTCTATTACAGCGGCATGGATACCGCAGCCACAGACAAAGAAGGAGTAAAACCCCTTGAGCCGTACTTCAAAGAGATTGATGCGATCAGGGATATCAAAGGTCTTGAAGAGGTCTCTGCAAAGCTTCAGCGACAGGGTGTAAATATCCTTTTTTACTTCACTTCCCAGCAAGACCTAAAGAACAGTGAAATGATGATAGCCAGCGTTCATCAGTCGGGACTCAGCCTGCCCGACCGTGACTACTACACTAAGACGGACAAGCAGTCAAAGGAGATACTCAAGGATTACGACGGCTACATGAAAAAGATGTTCGCGCTGCTGGGGGACGACGACAAAACCGCGGCAGCCGAAGCTACAATGGTCTTGAACATCGAGAACAGACTCGCCGAAGCTTCCATGACACGGGTAGAGAGAAGGGACCCGAAGGCTACCTACAACATGATGACAATTGCCAGGGTCAACGCGCTTACGCCTGATTTTTCCTGGAATTCATACATCAGGTATTTCAATCTGTCCGGGGTTAAGAAGATCAACGTCGCGCAACCCAAGTTCCTAAAGGAAGTCGGCATGATGCTGAAGCAAATCCCGCTGAAGGAATGGAAAGTCTACCTCCGCTGGCATCTGATCAACTCGATGGCACCGTATCTCAGTAAGAACTTCGTTGACGAACATTTCAACTTCTACGGTACTGTCCTCACCGGCGCAAAAGAACTCCAGCCAAGATGGAAACGAGTGCTGCAAACCATCGACGGCTCGATCGGGTTCTCACTCGGCAAGTTGTACGTGGCCGGCCACTTCTCGCCGCAGGCAAAGGCCCGCGCGGAGCAAATGGTCCATAATCTTGAAGCAGCCTTCGCGCAGAGGATCAAGAAACTCGACTGGATGAGCGCAACCACAAAGAAACAGGCGCTCTTCAAATTGAAAGCAATCGTGAACAAGATCGGCTATCCCGACAAATGGAAGAGCTACAAGGGACTGGAGATCGATCGCAGCGCCTACGTATTGAATGTAATGCGCGCCAATGAATTCAATTTCAACTTCGAGATCGATAAGGTCGGAAAGCCGGTCGACCGCACCGAATGGGGAATGACGCCGCCGACGGTGAACGCGTATTACGACCCATCAATGAACGAGATCGTCTTCCCTGCCGGCATCCTGCAACCGCCGTTTTTCAATCCCGACGCGGATGACGCCGTCAATTACGGCGGAATGGGAGCGGTCATCGGTCATGAGATGACACACGGTTTCGACGACCAGGGGAGCCAGTTCGACGCGAAAGGAAACTTGAAGGACTGGTGGACAAAACAGGATGCTGCCAACTTCAAAAAGAAGGCGGATGTCCTTGTTAACCAGTTCGACTCTTACAGCGTACTGGATTCCCTGCACGTCAACGGGAAGCTCACCGAAGGCGAAAACATCGCCGACCTCGGCGGGGTCTCGATTTCGTTCCAGGCTTTCGAAAATACTCTGAAGGGCAAGCCGCGTCCGCAGAAGATCGACGGGTTCACCCCGGAGCAGCGTTTCTTCCTCGCGTGGGCACAGATGTGGCGGGAGAACGACCGGCCTCAGGCATTGAGACAGCGGCTGATCGTCGATCCCCACTCCCCCAACCAGTTCAGGTGCAACGGACCGTTATCCGACTTCCCGCCTTTCTATGAGGCGTTTGGATGCAAACCTGGAGATCCGATGTACAGAACAGATAGCATTAGAGCGAAGATCTGGTAATAGGCAGAGTCTGAGATGTGGCCGCCGCGTCTGGCGGCCACTTTATCACCTTCCGGAAAGACCTACATCACTCCGTAACAAAAATTCAGTATCTCTGACCAAGATCACTAACACCTCAGACGGGAGGGCGAACGCGCGGAGGAATCTTCTTTGGAATACTACCACCCTAACTTTAGTGAACTCCCTCAGAAGATTTCTCGACTCGTTTCACTCGATCGAAATGACAGTCGACTATAGCGTCATACCGTCCAAGTAAATCATCCGGCGGCTTAGCTCACAACTTCACCAACGACGAACGCGTTCTCGCGCTTCTTCTTCAGACTTGAGATGAGATCATCTGCTTCCGTTGCGGGCAATATTATTATCAGCCCGACTCCCATATTGAGCGCTTTTCTCGCGTCGTAGTCAGGCACGCCGCCCATCGATTGTATCATTCGGAAAATCGGCGGAACCTCCCAGTCCCCCCAGAACACCTTGAACTTCCGCGGCTCCCGTATCACCCTCACTGTATTCCCCTCTATCCCTCCGCCCGTGACGTGTACCATCCCGTGCACGTGAAATTTCTTCGCGGTGATCTGGATGACTTTCAGGTATGACCTGTGTGTTTTCAGCAGTGCCTCACCGACCGTCTCGCCAAGTTCATCGACATACGTGTCAAGTTTGTATCCGGAGAGGAGCACTTTCCTTGCAAGAGAGTAGCCGTTGGTGTGTAATCCCGTCGACGCGACGCCGACCATGGCATCGCCCTTCTTCACTTTTCTTCCGTCTATGACTTTCGCCTTGTCCACGACGCCGACGATTGTTCCGGCCAGATCGTAATCGTTCTCTGCGTAGACACCGGGCATCTCCGCCGTCTCGCCTCCGATCAAGGCGAGTCCATTCAACTTACAGGCAACTGAGAGCCCCTTCACGACCTCTCCCGCGACATCCGCGTTCAGCTTCCCGCAGGCGTAGTAGTCAAGGAAGAATAGCGGAACTGCACCGCCGACGCCAATGTCATTCACACAATGATTGACCAGGTCCTGCCCTATGGTGTCGTGTTTCCCCATCTCGATCGCGACCTTTACCTTCGTTCCAACTCCGTCCACGCTTGAGACAAGTACAGGGTTTCGGTAGCCCGGAAACTTCCCGTTAAAAAAACCTCCGAAGAATCCGATCTCCGACAAGACGTTCTTGTTGAAAGTTCCTTTTGCAAGCGGTTTTATCTTCTGTACGAGTCTCTCCGCTTCGTCTATATTGACGCCGCTCTGTTTGTACGTAATCATTAACCAAACTCCGGTGAAAATTAGTTTATTGCTATCAGTCCGTCCGCCGCCACGAATTTCATCGCGTCGATGACGTTTTTCGCCGTCACGTCGTCGCGGATGACGACTTTCCCGATGCCGGTCGGAAGGATAAATCGCACCTTGCCGGCTTTTACTTTCTTGTCGTAGGACATCCGTCCCAGCGCATCTTCGAGTGGTACCTCCTCATTCCTTTGTCGTGCAATCTGTCTGACTATCTTCAGAAGCCGCTCGAAGCTCGACGGGCGCAGGAGCTTCATATGCATCGCAATATGAGCTTCGGCTATCAATCCAATCAGCACGGCCTCGCCATGCTTGAACGTTTTGTAGTTCGTGGCCGCCTCTAAAGCGTGCCCGACGGTGTGTCCGAGGTTCAGGTGAGCCCGCACTCCCGATTCTCTTGTATCCTTCTCGACATACTTCTTCTTCGTCTCCACTGACATTCTGACGATCTTCTGGAGAGATTTCGTGTCCCTGTTCAGAAGCTTGACGTGATTCTTTTCAAGGAAGTCGAAGAAAGACTCGCCACTTAGGACGGCGTACTTGACGATCTCCCCCATGCCGCTTATGAGTTCCTCCTTCGACAGGGTCTCGAGGAATTTCGTGTTCATGACAATCGCACTGGGTTGGTGAAAGGCACCTATCATGTTCTTTCCGACAGTATGGTTCACCCCCACCTTACCGCCGACGGAGCTGTCGACCATTGCGAGCAGTGTCGTGGGGACATGGACGTATTCAATTCCGCGTTGGAAGACCGAAGCCACGAAACCCGCGAGGTCACCGGTAATCCCTCCTCCGATCGCAAAAAGCACGGAATCCCTTCGGATGTCTCTTTCCAGGAAGAACGTGAGAAGCTCTTCCACCTTCCTCAGACATTTATTTTCCTCCGTAGCCTGGAAAAGGGTAACCACAGTGCCGTCGACGGCATTGACCTCATCGATCAAATTCTTGTATATGGCGGCCACATTGGAGTCCACGACGACAGCGGCCTTTTGTGCGGAGCGGAGTTCGGTCATAAGAGGAGAATCAGAATCACCAATAAACACCGGGATCCTCGAGGAATTCACTCTATAGCTCAGAGGCTTCATAGTATCTTTCCCTTCAGTTTTGAAGCAATTTCCTCGACGCTCTTCGAGACTGTTAATTCAGAGGTACTTACAATTATACTTGCTTCCATGTAATCCGCTTCCCTCTCCCTGAGAAGCGACTCCACCCTTGCAGAGAGCTCGGCATCACTCAAAGGAGTTCCCTCGGGTGAAAGAAGCATCGGACGGTTTCGCTTTCTTCTCACGCGCTCAAAAATCTTTTTCGGGCTTGCCTTCAGATAAACAAGCACGCCCTCCTTCTGTACAATTTTCCTGCTTTTCTCATTCGTCAAAGTTCCGCCGCCGAGTCCGACGACCATCTTCCTGTCACCGCGGGAAAGCTCATTCAACACTCTCTTTTCAGTTCCACGGAAATGCAATTCGCCATGACGCTCGAAAATATCGCGGATGGAAATGCCCTCTGCTTCTTCAATAAGGTCGTCGATATCGACGAATTCGTAACCGAGTCTTCGGGCGAGCTCCGGGCCGATCGTGCTCTTGCCGCTGCCCATGAAACCGGCAAGATATATGATGTGCTTTGGCTCAGTCATAATCCTCCACGGAGCCTGAATATAACTGTCTGAACCTGACTTGCAAAATAGCTTTTGGCGTAGCCTGCACTACCTCAAACTCAAAGGTACCGACCTGTGTCCTGGTTCCGACACGCGGTACCGAACCGCGAATTCTGATGAGGAGCGAAGACACGGTGTCGCCAAAATCATACTCGAAATCGAAAGGTCCCACCTCGCCGGCAAGCCCGTCGATCCTGGCATTTCCTTTCACAAGGAAACTTTCGTCAGGGAGTCTCACGATCTGGGTCCCCTCTCTCGGCATCTCAGCACTCGAGCCGAATATCTCTCTGACAACGTCCGAAAGAGTGACGATCCCGGAAAGCCCGCCGAATTCGTCGACGGCCACCGCGATGTGAACCCTGTTCGACTTATATGTCTCAAGCAGCTTTTCGAGGGACTGCGTCTCCGGGACGAAGACAGGGACCCGCATTAGTAAACCTGCAGTGAACTTCTTTCGACCAGATTTCCTGGTAAGCAGCGGGAGAAAATCCCTCGCATAGAGCATGCCCACCACATTTTCATGCGCGCCCGAGTAGACAGGCATCCTAGAATGCTCGCTTTTCCTGAACGCCTCCACAACTTCGTCAAACTTCGCCCCGTCCGATACCGATGTTATCTCCTCTCTCGTTGTCATCGTGTCCCTGACGTTCCGCTCTCCGAGAAAGGAAATCTTCCTCAGCAGTTGGGCCTCGTTCTCCTCAATGACGCCCGCACTTCCGGCTATTTTGGACAAGGTTTCAAGCCCTTTGCTGTCGATCGTGAGCGCTCTCCTTTTTCTCTTCGCGGTAATGCGGGAGAGAAATGAGTTCAAGGGGTAAACCAAGGGGCTCTCGATCGCCAGAAGCAATAGAAGGATGGGAAGACTCAATTTGACGACGAGGGTGGCATTGCGCAAGCCTACTATCTTGGGAACCGCATCCGCGAAAAGGATCAGAACGACAGATACGACCACAACCTCCGCCGCAACCGCGATCGTCCTGCTGATCGACAGTGATGATGCAAGATCGACGGCGACAGAGGCGCCGATCAGAGTGAAGATGGAGCCCAAGGCGGAGGTCGAGCGCCACGCGCGCGACCTGCTCATCCGGGTCGGGCTCGCCGACAAGGCGGACTCCTTTCCGGTCCAACTCTCAGGTG
>JAJYGB010000059.1 GCA_021785235.1 Bacteroidota bacterium | reverse complement strand
AATCCCCTGTCGACCCGAACCAGGCCGGCTCGGATTCGGACGCCGTTGTGTACTGGCTCTCGAGAGCCGGGAGAGGCGCGGCCATTCCGAGGAACAAACTCGTCATCGGAGTCCCTTTCTACGCCGTACAATTCAATGCCGGCGGCCTTTACAAGAAACTTTCGAACACGGCAACCACAAACCCATTTTATCCGGATGTGATGAACAATCTTGGCAATGGCTGGACGTACCATTGGGATGATGTATCGCAGGTCCCGTACTTGCTGAATAGTGATACGACGCAATTCATAACATTTGAGGACACTAACTCGGTGAAGCTGAAAGTCGATTACGTGCTTCGCAGGCAACTTGGAGGGGTTATGATCTGGGAATTAAGCCAGGACTTGTACCATGGACGCCAGCCTCTGCTCAACGAGATCGCTAGTACTATCAGGACGGCTACTGCAGTCATCCACAACCCATCGGTAGCTTCCGGATATGAATTATTTCCGAATTATCCAAATCCATTCAATCCGACTACCACGGTGAAATTCTCAGTCCCTCGATCAGGATATGTGAGAATCTCCGTATACGATATCTTGGGTCAGCTTGTCAGGACATTGGTCAACGGCCGCGTTGGTGCGGGTGAGCACGACGCCACCTTCAGCGGAAACGGCCTGAGCAGCGGGGTATATTTCTGTGCTATGACCGCGAGCGACTTTGTTCAGACGCGTAAGATGCTGCTTCTTAAATAATTGAGGACGAGAGCCGTGAGAATTTCATGATTAACCGAAGTCCCGCTTTCTGGGTCCCGACACTTTATTTCGCGGAAGGCCTTCCCTTCGTAGTAATCAACGTCGTATCGGTGCTGATGTACAAGTCGCTCGGTGTAAACGACGCTCAGATAACTTTTTTCACAACTCTCGTAATTCTCCCCTGGACTCTAAAACCGCTATGGGGGCCGGTGCTTGAGATGTTCAAGACGAAGAAATATTTCGTCATCGCGACTCAATTCATCGGTGGCATAGGTTTCGGGCTCCTTGCGCTGACGCTTAAACTTCCGGCATTTTTTCAATACTCCATCGCGCTCCTGGCGATCATCGCTTTCAACGGCTCGACTCACGATATCGCCGCTGACGGCGTATATATAAATGCTCTCACTGGAAAAGAGCAGGCCGAGTACGTCGGATGGCAGGGAGCGTTCTACAATGTAGCGAAGGTTCTGTCGCAGGGGGCGTTTGTCTTTCTCGCGGGACAGCTCCAGAAATCTCTCGGTGTCATTCACGCTTGGATGATAGTCATGGGGCTGTTCGGAGGCGTGATGATTATCCTGAGCATTTACCATGCGAAGATGCTTCCGACGGGCGGCGCGGCCGGGCAGGTCAAGACCGCGAAGGAAGCTTTCGGAACTTTCTGGGATGTCGTCAAGACGTTCTTCGCGAAACAATATGTTGGATGGGGGATCGCCTTCATAATTCTTTACAGGTTTGCTGAGGGACAGGCGATGAAGATCGTGCCGCTCTTCTTTAAAGCGAGCCGCGCGTCGGGTGGATTAGGCCTGTCGATTTCCCAGATCGGGATAATTTACGGCGTATTCCCGCCGATAGCTTTCATACTCGGATCGATACTTGGGGGATATTTTACGGCGAGATATGGGCTTCGCAGATCGCTTATAGTATTATGCGCCTTCTTCAATATCCCGTTCGCCGTTTACCTGATACTCGCATACACAACTCCGACGAGCCTGGTCATGATCGGTACCGCGACGACATTTGAATACCTCGGCTATGGGGTCGGCTTCATCGGCCTTACGCTGTACATGATGCAGCAGATCGCGCCGGGCAAATATAAGATGGCACACTATGCTTTCGCGACGGGTGTGATGAACCTGGGACTGATGATCCCGTCGGCGATGAGCGGCTTCATTAGTGACTTCCTGGGCTACAAGCATTTCTTCCTTTGGGTAATGATCGCGACGATCCCTTCTTTTCTCGTTACCTGGTTCGTGCCGTTTAGAAAAATCGAGGAGGCTGATTCGGAATCACCATCCGCTCAGAATGCGGCAGGGTGATTAGTATGGGAGTTGTGATCTGCGCGAAGAATGTGGCATAGACAAGTTGTGCAGATGAGTTTTGGAAAATTGTTTAATGAATATTGAGAACGAGAGCAATGCGATACGGATATTTTGATAATGCAGCAAAGGAATACGTAATAGAACGGCCTGACGTGCCGGTGTCGTGGACAAATTATCTTGGATTGAAGGATCTGTGCACGGTGATATCCCACAATGCGGGGGGATACACATTTTACAAGTCGACTGAGCATCATAGGATCACGAGGTTCAGACAGAACGGCGTGCCTCTGGATAGACCCGGCCATTACGTGTATATCAGGGACGACGAGACAGGTGAGTATTGGACTATCTCGTGGCAGCCGGTTGGGAAGGATTTCACGAAGGCGAAGTACACGACGAGACACGGGTTGTCGTACACAAAGTTCCAATGCGATTACAAGGGGATAGATGCTGAGCAGCTGGTGTTCATTCCGATAGAGGACGAGGTGGAACTGTGGGATGTGAGGATAAGGAACAAAGGGAAGAAGACGAGGAAGCTGAGCGTGTACTCTTATGTGGAGTTTTCGTTTCATCACATAGAGATAGACAACCAGAACCTACAGATGAGTTTATATGCGAGCGGGAGTAACTATAAGGGTGGAATAATAGAGTACGATTTTTTCTACGAGCCGTGGACTTACCATTACTTTGCGTCTAGCTTTGAGCCTGACGGGTATGACTGCGTGAGGGACAGGTTCATAGGGAGCTACCGTACGGAGAGCAACCCCATAGCGGTGGAGATGGGGAAGCTGAGCAACAGCACGGAGCTTGGAGGGAACCACTGCGGGGCACTTCAGAAGAAGATGACGCTGAAGGGTGGAGAAGAGACGAGATTGGTGTTCATGCTGGGGGTTGGATCGAGGAAGGAGAAGGGTTACGAGATAAGGAAGAAGTACAAGAACCTGAAGAATGTGGACAAGGCGTTCAGGGAGATAAAGGAGTACTGGGAAGAGAAGACATCTGTGCTTCAGTGCAAGACGCCGAACGAAGGGTTGGACACGATGGTGAACATCTGGACTCTATACCAGGCGGAGACTTGCGTGGTATGGTCGCGGTTTGCGTCGTTCATAGAGGTTGGAGGGAGAGTAGGACTGGGATACCGCGATACTTCTCAGGATGTGATGGCGGTACCTCATACGAACCCGAAGAAGGTGAAGGAGAGGATACGAGAGTTACTACATGGCCAGGTGAGCAGTGGATATGGGCTTCACTTGTTCGATCCTGACGTGTTCAAGCCGCAGGAGGATAAATTACCGGGAGTGAAGCTGCCGACGGTTGTCCCGACGCCATCGGCGGAATCGATAATACACGGTATGGAGGATGTGTGTTCGGATGACGCGCTGTGGATAGTAGGATCAGTATGCGAATACGTAATGGAGACAGGGGAGCTTGAGTTTTTCAAGGAAGAGATACCTTATGCGGACAAGGGGACTGGGACGGTATATGAGCATTTAAAGAGGTCGATAGATTTTACGGCAGAGGAGACGGCGAAGAACGGGATATGTTTAGGGCTACGTGCCGACTGGAACGACTGCCTGAACCTTGGTGGAGGACAGAGCGGGATGGTATCGTTCATGCACTACTGGGCGCTGAAGTATTTTATAGAGGCTGCGGAGATACTGGGATACGAGAACGACGTACAGGAATATACGAGGATGGCTGATCAGGTGAGGAGATCGGTGGAAGAGGAGCTTTGGGACGGTGAATGGTACGCTCGAGGAGTGACGAAGGCAGGAATAAAGATAGGAGTGAAGACGAACAAGGAGGGGAAGATATTTTTGGAGAGCAACAGCTGGGCGGGCTTATCGGGAGCCGCATCTCCGGAGCGGGCGAGGAAGGCGATGGACTCCGTTCATAAGTACCTATCGTCGCCATACGGACTTCATTTAAACTGGCCGACGTACACGGAGCCTAACGACGACATAGGATATGTGACGAGGGTGTACAGAGGGATAAAGGAGAACGGTTCTATCTTCAGCCATCCTAACCCCTGGGCTGTGATAGCGGAGTGCAAGCTGGGCAGGGGAAAACTTGCGATGAAGTTATACGACGCGCTATTGCCGTACAACCAGAACGACAAGATAGAGATAAGGGAATCGGAGCCGTATGTATATTGCCAGTTCGTGATGGGTAAGGATCATACGGCATACGGACGGGCGCGCCATCCATGGCTGACTGGAAGCGGAGGATGGAATTACACGGCGGCGACGAAGTACATACTCGGGATAAGGCCGGCGTATGAAGGGTTGATAATCGATCCGTCGATACCTCCGGAGTGGGACGGGTTCGAGGCGGTAAGGAAGTGGCGCGGAGCTACGTACCACATAACCGTTAAGAATCCCGATCACGTCGAGCATGGGGTCAAGGCGATGAAGGTTAACGGACAACCAGTCAATTCGGTTATTCCCGTTCAACCGGAAGGATCGGATATCGCGGTCGAAGTCATCATGGGAAAATAAACAAGCGTATCGCGAACAACGTAGTAATATCGCTCTCCCGCATAGTTGTGAACTTAGCCCGCGTGCAATCGGTGCAACATCAAAACAGCTTTCTCATTTGATGTTTGTCCTGCCGGATTTGATTTAGCGGAAGAGAAGTGGCGCGTTTTTTCGATTGATGGGTATTCTGAATTCTATTACCTTGACAAGCCGGCGTGCAATGACATGCCATCGTGATATCATTCTGTACCGTTAGAAATATTCCTCAGAATGACGCGACTTGTCTTTCAAATAAACTTGGATTCGGAATAAATTTTTTTTCGGGAGGACCTGATGACATCGAGAAGGGATTTTCTTAAAAAGAGTGGGCTCGCGATGGCCGGACTTTCGCTGCTGAACAGGAGTCCGTTGCACTCCGCGCTCGGCGCGGCCGCGCAAACGGCAGGCGATCTCATGAGCAAGCGCCCGCCTCTAGACAAAAGAAAATTCGTTAGCGAAGCCGTGGATGAGGAAATACGAAGGGTACAGGGGGATATCGGCAACCGGGACCTTGCGTGGATATTCGGCAACTGCTATCCGAACACCCTGGACACAACCGTACAGTTTGCGATGATAGACGGCAGGCCCGACACCTTCGTAATCACAGGAGATATAGATGCCATGTGGCTTCGCGATTCGAGCGCGCAGGTCTGGCCATATCTCCCGCTTGTCACACAGGATCCGAAACTCAAAGAACTTATCGCCGGAGTGATCAACAGACAGACGAAATGCATCCTGCTCGATCCTTACGCCAACGCATTCAACTACGGCCCGACCGGAAGCCCGTTCGACAAAGACCTGACAACCATGAAGCCCGGAATACACGAGCGTAAATGGGAAGTCGACTCGCTATGTTACCCAATAAGGCTGGCGCACCGCTATTGGAAGGAAACCGGAGACACTTCTCCCTTCGACGGCAAGTGGCGCGATGCGATGAAGCTTGTTGTCAAGACCTTCAGACAGCAGCAGAGAAAAGATGGCCGAGGTCCGTACAAATTCCAACGGGTGACGGCTGTCCAAACCGATACAGTTGCCGGTGGCGGTTACGGAAACCCGATCAAGCCGGTAGGCATGATAGTGTCCATATTCCGTCCTTCGGACGATTCCACCATATTTCCGTTCCTCGTCCCGTCTAACTTGTTTGCCGTCCACGTCTTAAAGCTGCTGGCAGAGATGTCCCGCGATATCATGAAGGACGAAAAGTTTGCCGGTGATTGCTCCTCGCTTGCCGATGAAGTCTACGAGGCGGTACAACGATTCGCTGTCGTGAATCACGAGACGTTCGGAGATATGTACGCGTATGAAGTCGATGGTTACGGCGACCATTCATTCATGGACGATGCCAATGCGCCGAGCCTTCTCTCGCTTCCATATTTAGACTGTGTTCCCGAAAGCGACCAGGTCTACCAGAATACAAGGCAGTTCCTGTTCAGCGGAAGCAATCCTTACTACTTCAAGGGAGCTGCCGGAGATGGAATCGGAAGCGCACATACCGGTCTCGGGAAGATTTGGCCGATAGCGATAATGATGCGCGCGTTCACGAGCCGAAACGACAACGAGATCTCAAGGTGCCTCTCCACTTTGGTCGAATCGAGCGCGGGCACCGGATTCATGCACGAATCGTTCGACGAAAACGACCCGAAGAAATTTACCCGAAGTTGGTTCGCCTGGGCAAACACGCTCTTCGGCGAGCTTATCATTAGACTTCAGAAAGAGAAACCGTACCTTCTCTCGTAACGCCGGCTGCCATGCGAAGGGGCCAGGTTACCTTTGGAAGGCGGCTCAGAAGAGACTTTGCTCCCTTCCAAAGTTGCGTCTCTATTTCATTCCGTCAACCGGCGCAGGATTGAGTATGACGGCAAGAATACCTTTCTCTTTCAGCATGTTGTTGAACGCGGGTATCGTCGCTGTCATCAGCGTCTTGTACTCGGCCTCGACCTTTTGCATTCTTCGGTTCAGCATGTTGAATACCGTCACGTCCTGGTCGGTTGGGGCGAAATCTGGATTTCCCGGAACATCTCCGGCGCCGTCTCCGACCTCTCCTGCAAGCCACAGGAATTTCATGTAAAGCTTCATTGGAG
>JAJYGB010000104.1 GCA_021785235.1 Bacteroidota bacterium | reverse complement strand
ATCCTGCCCCGGATCCCTACCTGAAAGAATCGCGTCCCGTCTATGCGGAAAGGAAAGCGTCCCCCTTGTCAAGGCCGGCCCAGAGGCCAACTCCTAAAGTTCAGGAAGAAAAACCTGTAAATGCCGTCAGCGAAGCCTCGTTCCAGGAAATCAACGTTCGCTGGGATGAACTTCTCCTCGCGATCAGAAAAGAAAGGATCGGCGTCTGGTCGCAGCTCATAAACCTGAAGCCGATCGGCGTGCAGAGAGGCTGGCTAATGCTCGGCGCGCCGAACGAGATTGTTATAGGCATGACAAGGCCCTACAAGACATATATACAGGAAGCGATCCAGAGAACCCTGGGGGCGCGCGTTGCAATTGATTTTACGATAGTTGACAGCGAACAGCCTGTCGACAAAGATGCGAATGATCCGTTGGTGAAATACTTGAAGGATGAGTTCGGTGCCGAGCCGCTTGAGTAAAGAAAATCGTCTCTTACTTGGCGCGTTCTTCATAGTACTAATCGGCCTTGGTAGTGCGCCAACCGCGCACGCTCAGGGACTGACGCTCGCCAAGTACGCCAACGATTTCCTCTCGATAGGCGTCGGGGGAAGGGCGCTTGGGATGGGAAGCGCGTACACCTCTGTGGCGAATGACGTCACTGCGGGTTACTGGAACCCGGCGGGACTTGCCCGCATAAAATATCCTGAAATCATGCTAATGCACGATCAGCGCTACGCCAACGCTGTCAGCTTCAATTACGGCGCGGGGGCGATATCGCTTTCCAAGAACGAGACTGTCGGTTTGAGTCTCATCGTCCTTAACGTCAGCGGCATCCCGAACACGCAGCTGGCAGGCATAGACGCGAACGGCAATCCCATACCGTTGGGCTCGGACTATCCGAGTAACCTGAGCAGGCTCGATTACTCCAAGATAACTTTCTTCAGCGCGACAGACGTCGCCCTTATCGGAAGCTTCGCGCGGCGCGTGACGGATAATTTTTCTTACGGCGCGAACATCAAGTTTATAAGAAGAAATATAGGTTCTACTTACGGAACCGGTATCGGTTTCGATATCGGAGCGCTCTACAGTCCTTTCAGTCGCTTCAATCTCGGCGCAGACCTTCAGAACGCCACGACCACTATCGTGGCCTGGACCGACGGGACCACCGAAGTTGCACCGCCGACGCTCGCCACGGGCGCGAGTTATGGACTCGATATAGGACCGGTACAGGTAATGCCCGCCCTCGATCTGATCTTCAATGCCGACAACCTCGGAGCTTCGTCGACTGTTCATCTCGGCCCGTTCAGCGCGGACGTCCGCATGGGAGCGGAGATCAGTTATAAGAATGTCATCGCGATAAGGGCAGGCTATAATGAAGTGAAGCAGTTCACCGTTGGCGCAGGAATCCACCTCCCGAAACTGGAGATAGACTATTCTTTCGCCCGTTTCGCCTACGCCGGAGCTCTTGGTGACACGCACAGGATATCCCTGGAACTTGTCCTCGATAACAGCAAGTAGGCTTTCCTCACTCCTCCTGGCTCTCGCCTGCCTCACGCTGGCATCCTGCTCAGCAAACTACAAGAAACTCACCTTCGATTCCGCCGAACGGCGTGATTATCTTTTGCGCCTTGATTCATTCAGGGAGAGGAAGGACTCGTATTTCAAATCCGATCCGTCGTCGCCTCTGACAATTCAGCAGAGAAGCGCGTTCAAGCATCTGAATTACTATCCTCCCAATTTCAGCCTGATCTTTCGCGTGAAGCTGATTAGAGAGAGGAAGCCGGAACATGTCGGCATACAAGCGACCGGGGGTGAAACGCGTCCCGCGATAAAGTACGGGAGATTCGAGTTTGAAATCGACGGCAGGAAGCTGACACTCCACGTCTATAAGATGATCGGTGATGGAGGGAACGACCTTTTTCTCCCATTCACTGACGAGACTTGCGGAAACACCTCCTACGCTGGAGGAAGGTATATCGATCTGCGGGAGAATGATACAGGGGAGTATACGTTGGATTTCAACTATGCCTACAATCCTTACTGCGCTTACAATCACGATTTCAGCTGTCCCATAGTACCGGCAGAGAATCACCTTGATGTGAAGATTGGCGCGGGGGAAATGAAGCATTAGATTAGTGCAATGCCTCAGGGAGCTGGCACGATTCAAATCATAGTGAAGATAGACGCCTGAATATGGCATAGACTCCGTCAGTAAACTGCGATGCCATTTGTCTCGCCGTCGTGGCACGCATAGCATGGTTGCCTATGGGATCCATTCAGTGCTCCTATGTAACAAAAGATTGCAGAATGCGAAGAGTAGGATTAGATTAAAGCACATGCGAATAAGCCTCAGAAATAGCCTCTACTTCGTCGCAGCCGGGTCGATTGCAGCAGCCTTACTGGTCTTTGACTGGATCAGAATATCGATCGGCTTGGAGGATCCCGTTCTTAATAGCATTAGAAGCCTCTTCACAATCGGCTCGTTTTTCTTCCTTTATGCCGCGCTTAGGAATTTCAGGACAAAGACCTCCGCGAAACCGCTTGAAATTCTCCGAAAGCTTGTAGGCTACGGGTTTTTCTCCGCGGCCATAATATCAGCCTGGGGCATTCTCCTCGAAGGCAAAGGCACCTCCGCCGGAAAGTTCGTCCCGTCAAACGTAATGCAGCTCATCGCCACTACCGCTTTCGCGTATGGCATAGGCGCGTTCGTATTCATCCTTTTGATGACGGTAAGCGATATTATTTACATAAAGCCTGAGAGGAAGGTGAGGAGGCGATTCGAAGTCTTCTTAGGCTTCACGGTCGCCGCTTCGCTGCTCAGCGTTTTCGGCGGTTCGCCGTTCCTCTCCACGGTAAGGGAAATCGCGTTCGTGGTTGCAGTCTTCATTGCCGTGCTTCACATCGTCAGCATGAACTGGATAGTCTTCCTGACAAGGAAGGACAAATATAAATCCCTGGTTCACTCCCTGGTGCTGATCGTCCTTTTCGGCTACTCGTATGCTTCGATAGGTCCGGCAAACCTGGCGGGAGGGGTGCTCGGCTTCTACAGCCCGCCCATGAGTGAGTTCGCGAAGATAGTCTTCCTCTTCCTGACGATTTACTTCTCCTTCGCATTCATCATAACGATATTTCACATACCGACGAGCGGGGTATTCGAAAAGAAGAAGAGAGAGCTGGACTCGTATCAGAATCTCAGCAAAGTCATCACGAACGTGATGGACACAACGGAGGTACTCAATAATACCGTTGCCGTGGTCGGCGCCGTCACTCAGGCGAACAAAGTGTGGATTGAGCTCAGGTACGAAGGGGACGGAAGTTCGCCGGATGAGTACAGGATTTCGGCCACACACAGGACGAGCCAATACGAACTATCTGCATTTGACTTCGACGAAGTGCGCAAAGAAGTCAGGGTGAACAAGCGTGTGATCATACATGATATTGAGGAGTTCGGCAAATTTGGATTGAAGAATTTCCCGTCCAGATCGCTGCTGGCGGTTCCTCTTATCGCGCACGAAGAGTTCATCGGGATGCTTTACGCGGCTCACGAGATGCCCTACGCGTTCGACGAGGAGGAGATTTCCACCGTGAGCGCGTTCGCGGACACCGCCGCCGTCGCGATTCAGAATTCTCTTCTCTTCTCGAAGTCGCTTGAGAACGAGCGACTGCAGCACGAGCTGCGGATTGCGCATGAGATGCAGCTGAAGCTCTTGCCGACGAGCCTGCCAAGCTCTGACAAGTTCGAGACCGATTTTCTTTCGTTCCCTGCATTCGAAGTAGGCGGTGACTATATTGACTGCTCGCAGATCGACCCGAACCGATATGCTTTCGTCGTCGGAGACGTTTCCGGAAAGGGAACATCCGCGGCTTTCTACATGGCTTATATGAAGGGCGTGTTCCAATCGCTCTCGGCTTCCGGGAAATCGCCGTCGGAGTTCATGATGGCCGCAAACGAGGCTGTCGGGAACACACTGCAGAAGAATTTTTTTATTACATTGATCTACGCGATGCTGAACGGCGAAACCGGAGAGCTCTCCGTCGTGAGGGCCGGTCATACGCCCGGTGTTTTGATAAGTTTAAATGGCGAGTCCGGCGAAAAGATTTGCAGGCTAATCAGGCCGACCGGAGTCGGGCTCGGGCTGGAACCGTCGGCGGATTTCGGCAGGCATCTTGGCGAAGAGAAGTATGAGTTGAAAGCTGGCGATACAATTGTGCTTTACACCGACGGAATTACCGATCAGCGTGATCCCGCCGGTAAGGAGTTTGGAGAGGAGCGGTTCTACGCGCTGTTGAAGGAGTTGAGCGCAGGATCCGCGACTGAAATCAAGGGAGGCATTATCCGCGCCCTGGCTGAATTTTCGCAGGGAACGGACGCGGTCGATGACACGACCGTGCTGATATTAAAGTGGAGATAATTTTGAGTTGCGTTCGATTGGACCTTGTTTTCAGCCGGGATGCCGACGGACGGGAAAATTCTAGCAAAGGTGGAGGAAGTAATGAATGAGTTTAAGGTGCTGACTCGAGAATCGGGCAACGCGGTTGTCATGGAGCTCCAAGGCTTCCTTGACGCCCATACCGCGCCCGATCTTGAAAAGACATTTTCTGAACTCATGTCCAAAGGCAAATACAATATCGTGGTCAACTTCGACGCTTTGAATTATATATCGAGCGCCGGTCTCGGCGTCTTCATGGCCTATATCGACGAGGTGCGAAACAATCACGGCGACATTAAGCTCGCCAATATGCAGCAAAAAGTCTTCAACGTCTTCGATCTTCTCGGCTTTCCATATCTATATGAGATATATAAAGACCAGGAAGAAGCACTGAAGAAGTTCAACAGCCGCTAACCGTTTCGTCACAAGCGCAGCGAACGAAGGTGAAAAGTTCCGAAAAAATAGAAGCCAAGAGAGTTTTTAAGAGCACCACAAATGCCCTTGCCGAAGTGCGGGAATTTGTCGATGAACTGGCCGCGCGATTCGGCTTCGGCGATAAAGAGGTCTCGGAGATCACGCTCGCGGTCGATGAGGCGTGCACCAACGTGATCAAGCATGCTTACAAAGGGAAACCCGACGCTGAGTTTGAAGTCAGGGTGCTTGCCACAGGCAGAGAATTTCAGATAGTCGTCCGCGATTGGGGCGCGAGCTTCAAACCGGATGAAGTCCCCGTCCCCAATATCCGGGACAAATACAGGAAGCATAAGGCGGGCGGCCTCGGCATCTTCCTGATGAAGAAGCTCATGGACACAGTCGAATATCAGGACAGGGACACTTCCAACGAGGTGAGGCTTGTCCGGTACCTGAGAAATGAGCAAAAGTCCTAAATCGCCCGCCGGACGGCGGCCGAAAAAAAGCGGCAGCGACAGAATAGTCGAACTCACGTCGCTAATCGAAACCGCGAAGATTCTAAATTCATCTCTCGACTATAAGTTCATCATCAATCATATCATGCTGGCCTCAATGGGGAAGCTGGCTGTTTCCAAGACCGCTGCCGTAGTTCGCCTTCCGGACGTTTCTTCCGGTAAGGAAGAGTTTCTAAGGATCGGCAAAGGGATTGTCCTGGAAGATGAAACGATTTCAAGACTGTTCACTCTCGACATGGAAGGATCGGTCGCGGTTTCGGAGATGCGGAACGGCACCGGTGGAGACCTTGCAGTCGCCGGTGCGGTGAGACTCTTTGCTATCCGCACGTCTCACCGACTCTTAGGTTATCTCTTCATAGGCAAGAAACTCGTAGGGACCGAACTTCTCTCGAGCGAGATAGAGTTCGTTTCGACCCTCTGCAACATCGCCGCGGCTGCTATCGAGAACGCAATTGTGTTTCAGCAGTACAAGGAGTCTAACTCCGAGCTTCAAAGGCGCGTCCAGGAACTCCAAACTCTGTTTGAGCTGAGCAAGGAATTCAATCTGCTGACCGACGAAGTGAGGGCGATAAGAACTCTCGAGTTCGCGGTCATGGGTCAGACCGGCGCCAGGAAATACGCAATCTGTTTGGTCCAAAATTCGAAAGGGAGAATAGTCGTCAACAAGATCCCCGGTCTCGAAGAAGCTGACCTAAGCACGATGTGCTCCCACGAGGCGCCGGTGAGACTGGTAGAATTGGTGGGGAAGAACGCGTCGGCAGCCAGGCTGATTGAGCTCGGAGCCGAGGTCGTCATCCCGTTCAAACTTCAGGGAAAAACGGATGGGATTCTCGTGCTGGGTGAGAGGCTGTCGCACGCGAAATACACCGACGCCGAGATGAGCTTCATCTCGTCGCTCTGCAATCTTGCGGCAATGGCTATAGATAACGCAAGACTTTTCGAGGAGTCGCTTGCCAAGCAACGCCTCGAGGAAGAACTCAATCTTGCTCATTCTATTCAGGAGAAACTTCTCCCGAGAGAGAATCCCAGGTTTGCCGGCTGCACCGTCGGAACGTTCCATATCCCAACCAAGCAGGTGGGAGGCGACTATTTCGATGTGATGAAGCTGAGTGATAGATTGATCTGTGTGGCGATCGCCGATGTATCGGGGAAAGGTTTTCCTGCCGCCCTTTTGATGGCAAATCTTCAGTCGGCTTTCAGGGCGCTCATGGCAACCGAGCTGAAACTCAATCAAATCGTCGGACGTTTAAACAATATAGTCTACGAGAACACCGATTTTGACAGGTTTATAACGTTCTTCATCGCTGTCTATGAT
>JAJYGB010000618.1 GCA_021785235.1 Bacteroidota bacterium | reverse complement strand
CCGTCCAACCTGGAAAGATGCAGGACCGCGGAGACCGCAAGGTACCGCGACGACAGGGAAAGTGAGTTCGCCGGGAAGTTGACGGACGCGGAATTGACCGCCGGCCTTGATGAGAAGCTCGACAAGAGAGTTTTCTCCGCCGCACAGCTCGAGTCCCTTTCGAGATGCGGCTTCCAGTTTTTCGCGCGAAGGATTCTCCAGATTGCTGAAGTCCCGGATATCGAGACGTCGCTCAGCGCGGTGGAACGCGGGGCGGTCTTGCATAAAATACTCTACCGCTTTTACGCGGAACTTTCGAAAATGAGACGTCTTGGGAACGCCAAAGATGAGCTGGATCTGCTGCTTTCGGTCGGGCGGGACGTACTCGACGGACTTGGAATCGGGTCGGACGGATCTTTTGGGCGGGACCTGTTTGAGATCGAAAGAGAAACGATACTCGGGACGGAAGATGTACCCGGCACGCTCCGGTTGTTTCTGGCGAAAGTGCAGTCAAAACTGTCGGAATACGGTTTCAGTCCGGAGAACTTCGAGGTGGGGTTCGGAATGAAGAGCGGCGACGGAAAGGTTGTCACCGACCCGGTCGAAATCGGCGGAGTCGCGCTGCAGGGCAAGATAGACAGGATCGATTCGAACACAAACGGCCTGACTATTTTCGATTACAAAACATCGGCGGCGAACGCCACTCATCGTGACGTCATCCGCGACAAGATCAGTCCGCAGCTGATCATATATATGGATGCTCTCAACAAGATGCCGGGAACTGCGGCCGGCCGAGTCTCGGGAGCGGCATTCATTTCCATCAATAGACAAAGGCTCCTCGATGCCGACGACGGCGCGAAACTGATTGAGTTCATTATACGGGATGAAAACGGCGAGCTCAAGTTCAACAAGAACTACGAAATCACGAAGAAGACACCGGGTGCGGCGGGCTACCCGACTGATATCGCCGGGCTGCTTAAGGAGACGGAAGATTTCGTGAAAGGTAAAGTGGCGGAAGCACGGTCAGGACGATTTAATCTCACGGTATTCCCGCGTGAGAAAGTCTGCAAGTTCTGCCCTTATCTGGAGGCGTGCCGGATAGCGTTGACTGGTGAAAGTATAGAGTCCGAAGGATCGGCTTAGTCATCCCTGTCTAAAGCCTGACGCGGCAAAGTAGCCTTGAAGAGCACCGCTTCGCCGGCAAATCCCTGTGAAGTCGCGGAACGGAGTTTCCGGTCAGGACCCCAGCTTTACCGAGACGATCTCGTTCGAGTTTCGGACGTATATAAGGTTCTCACCTGCGACGAAGTAGAAATCGCTCATGGCAGTATAAACCTTTCTATCGGCCACGTCGTCGAAAATCGCCTTCCCATCAGCATCGAGGACCTTGATATGCGAGTCGAACACGGGGATTCCCTTCTCGTCGGTGCCGGCGTCCGAATGAAACCCCATGACGTCTCTCCCTGCAACAGACGGAATGAAGGTGGGTTTGCTGGCACCCGCAGGCGGGGCGCTCTTGAGCTTTGCGGCGTGCGCCGGTGTTATATCATTCTCGATTTCCTCGATGAAGCAGGGGAGTACGAAGCCGTCGTTTGTCGTTAGCGCCGAGACTTCTTCGGCCCTCGGATCGTTGGTGGGAAATGCGACTTTCTCGCTGCCGGTACGGTAATCGAGTCCGACGACCTCTTCCGACCGGATCGAGCTTCGCAGGCCGTAAATCAAATCGCCGGCGGTATTGAGATAGGACACTTCACGGTTTTCCCAGAGGAGTTTGCCCGTAAACAGGTCGACGGCAAAAACTTTGCCGGGAGTGGGCATATCGGGTTTCACGAACTGTTGGAGGAGAAGCACGTCCCGGTATATCCTGTTCATTATGACCCACCAGGAATCTTCGAGCCGGAGGCCCTGCCACAACGGAACGCCTGACGCCAAGTCGATGCCGGCGTAGTCGGTCAGTTTAGCGTCGGTGTCGCGCAGTTCCGCCGCCAGTACTCCAGTGCCGGGGAGGAGGCGCCAGACTTTCTTTTCCGTCTTGAAAGTCCATGCCGGCTTCAGATTCTTTCCGAAAAATTTCATCGGATAAAAATACGAACAACGTGGAGAATTAGAAAACCCAGAAGGAAACCTTGCGAAGGTTGAGAAACCTTCGCAAGGTTACACCAAACTACTTGAGCAGAACCATCTTCTTCGTCAACGACATCCCGCCGAACCTGACGGTGTAGAAATAGACACCGCTCGGCAAGCGTGATGCGTCGAAACGGACTTCATGTGTCCCCGCCTGCTGGACTTCATCGTTGACCAGCGTGGCTACCTCCCTGCCAAGCACATCGTACACTTTCAACGTGACCCTGCTTAACGCTGAAAGCTTATAGCTTATCGCTGTTGTCGGATTGAACGGGTTCGGGTAGTTCTGGTTCAGTGCGAAGGTCGTCGGAGGAAGGGCCGGCTCCGCGACTCCCGTCACCAGGTTAACCTGCCACGCGCCTCTTCCGTGCGTGCCGACCCTGAGGACGTTTGATGAGTATTGAATTACCATCCCATCGACCACCGAATTCGGAAGTCCTGTGCCGAACTGCGCCCAGTTAGCGCCGTTGTCCGTGGAACGGTAAACCCCAGCGTATGTCCCGGCGTAAATATTTCCCGTCGCTGAATCTACCGTGATGACTTTGGTCGGTACATTGGCGAAGCCGTTTCCGGTCGAGTCGAGGCCGACCCACGTGCTGCCATAATCCGTTGTCCTCAGTACATGTGATGTTATCCCGGACAGTACGGCAAGGTAAGCCATTCCTTTGTGGCTCGGATCAGCCGTAACGCGCCCGAAATTCGTTCCGGAAGGGAGGTTTGCCGTAATATTGTTCCAGCTGCTTCCGGCGTCGGTGCTGATATAAAGGAAGGCGCTGTCCGCGGCTCCGCGGTATCCGCTGATACCGGCGTAGATCACACTTCCTTCCACAGGCGATATCGACATCGTCGAGAAGAGGTCGCTCGAAGATTTCAGGTTGCCTGTCAGAGAGGTCCAGTTGGTACCGCCGTTCGTGGTTTTATAAATCTTGCTGGTAGCCGTGTACAGGATGTTGTTGTTTGTAGGGTCCATTACATAAGGCTGGAGCCAATAACCGTCTTCGCCGATGCCTGTAGTTATCTTGGAGAAACTTCCTCCTCCGTTGGTCGACTTCTGCAGTGAGCCGTTGACATATTCCGTATACATGATACTCGAATTCGAAGGGTCTATCAGCACATAGCCGCCGTCACCGCCGTAGATCTCGCTCCAGGACTGCTGCGGCTGGCTATTGGATTCGGTGCCGTTGTCCTGCGTCCCGCCGATAGTAACCGCGGGGTTGTTTGGATCCGCGGCTATGTCGTAAAACTGAATCGTCTGCATGTTCGCGTTGCAATTCGTGAAAGACGATGAGCCGCTCGTGGTTTTCCACACTCCGCCGTCATTTCCTATATAGAAGATCTGACTGCTGCCGTTGGCGAAGGCGATCGCGTGCTGGTCTACATGTATGTTCTGGCCGGTGTACGTTCCGTAGCCGTTAGTCAGGTTTATCCAGGTCTGGCCTCCGTCCGATGACCTCCAGAAATCGATGCCGCCGACATAGACCGTATCTGGATTGTTCGGGTCCACGGCGATGACATTATTGTACCATCCCTGGTTGCCGCCGAAGTCCGTCTTCGGAGCGACGCCAGGGAGCAACGTCCATGTTGCACCGGCGTTCGTCGACTTGTAAACCCTGTTCGTGTCGGCTGACGGGTCGTTTGGGTTACTGCCGTTAACTGCCGCATATAGGACCTGGTCGTTGCTCGGCGCTATCGCGAGGGATACTCTGTTCACCTGGCTCGCCGGGGGAAAACCGTTCTGCAGCCAGCTCCAGGTATTGCCGCCGTCGGTCGATTTGTGGACACCGTAACTGGTACTGTCGCCGTGGAAGCCTGAGCCGTATGAGGCGTATATGGTATTCGCGTCTTGCGGATCGACGACGATATCGTCGACTGCACCGGGGTTGTACGATGAATTTGTCAAATCCAGTTCCGTCCACGTTTGTCCCGCGTCAGTGGATCTGTAGACGTCGGGATAACCGGTGGCATATACGACGCTGCCATTGCTGGGAGCTACCACAATCTTGCTTGTATAGTACAGGCCGAATCCCGGGAGGGACATCTTGGACCATGAAGAGCCGCCGTCAGTTGATTGGAAAACTCCGACACCGGGGTAGCCGTCGATATTGAAATTCAACTCGCCCGTTCCGTAATAGATCACGCTTGGGTTGGTCGGGTCGACTGCAACCGCGCCTGATGAAAGCCTCGGCAGGTTATCGGTAAGCGGCGCCCAGTTCAGGCCGCCGTCAGTTGTTTTCCATAGCCCTCCGTCCGCCGCGCCGGAATACACTATATTGCTGTTGGTCGGATCCACCGCCAGACAAGTGACTCTCCCTGCGACGTTCTGGTAGTAGCTGCTGTGCATCGGGGCGGGCCCGATTCCACCCCATACCCATGACGTGGCCTCGGTCCTGAATAGTCTTCCTTCGGGGATGTAAGGCGTTGACTTCATCTCCCACTTGTACGGCTTATCCAGTCTTATGGCGCCGCGGTCCCGCTCTTGCGCGTGAACGATGCCGACGATTGCAGCAAGTAGAATAAGGGTTCTTCGCATTTAATATACTCCTTGTGGTTTTTCTATCTTTTTCGACCCCTCGACGTTGAGAAAGAATTCCTTTTTATATACCCTGTGACCATAAGCGTTCAGGAAGATGAAGTGCCGTGATGAACCGACTGTCAATCCAGTCTCCCACTCGATTGTGTACCACCTTCCTTCAAGGTCGAGCCTCTTCCTCTCCGAAATACCTGGAAGGCACATTCCGACGTTGGAAGAATCGATGCGGGCGTAGCGCAATTCGTACGGTGAGTATATGAACAGTCGCAATGCCGCGCGTCGGATGTTCGGCATCTCCACCTGGTTTAGTTTGACCAGGTGTTTCCCGTTATAATAAAATACCTGCGGCTGCTTCGGCGGCGACGCAAGGATCAGCAAGGCGAAAAACAGATTCATTCTTCTCCTATGGGTTGATTAATAGTAACGATAGAGAATATAAAAGCAAATGTCGTCCGTCTCAATAGAGTTCCAAACATGGAAGAGCTCGATCACAGCTCAAAATGTCGGAAAAAGGTTGGAAAATGGCTTGCTTTTTCAGATGAGTTGCTGTTACTTAGTCCGCACAAATTTGAAAAAATGTGGTAATACAGGCCAAAGAGAGGGTTTCTCCGAAGGGTTTTAGGAAGATGACCAGAGTTCAGTTACAGGAAACACTTGAAAAACTCAAATATTTTGATGTCCCGATAAGCGAATTATCGCCGAAAATAAACGGTACGCTTCTGAGGCTGATAAGGCGGGTAGAGGCGGAAGTATCCAGAAAAGGCATAAAATTCCGGCCGGAATACTACCTCGGAACGGGGTGGGGCTGCGTCGATAAGAGCATCTCGATTGAAATACCATTCTGGTTCCAGAACGACACGCTGGTGGGAATTGAAGACGAGATGGCTTACGATGGAGTCGAGGATGAAAGTGAAATAAAGATGGGGCTGCGCCATGAATTCGGTCACGCCATCAATTACGCTTACAGATTGTACCTCGATCCGGAATGGAAGCACTTGTTCGGGAACATCAAAAGGAAGTACAACGATTACTACCGGTTCAATCCGTGGAGCAAGCGGCATGTCAAACACTTGCCCGACTATTACGCGCAGAAGCATCCCGACGAAGACTGGGCGGAGACGTTCGCGGTGTGGCTGACGCCCATGAGCGGGTGGCGAAATATCTACGGCAAGACACCGGCGATAAAGAAGCTTCTCTATGTCGAGAAGAAGATGAAAGAGATCGCGCGCAAGGAGCCGCTCAACACCAGGACCCGTCGCGATGTGCCTATCGAGAAAGTACGGATGACGATACGCGAGTTCTACGGTGCCGACTACGAAGACGTGAGCACCTCGGAGCAGCTTCTCGAAGACATAGAGGCGATGAAGAGGATATTCCCGAACGGGTTCAAGACGAAACGAAATCTTCGCGACGCGTGGAAGCTCATGCACAAATTCTCGCCGCTTCTTATCGACAGGCTTTCCGAAGAGCTTAAGATTCCACACCCGACCGCCGCGAAAGTCATTCACGCAATCGAGAGCATCTGCAGAACGTACGATCTGAAAACCCGGCAGGGAGACGAAGACGAGAAGATAATCGGGATATCGATGTATCTTTCCAAGAAGTTCAGCCAGGATTAGCCTTTGGGGATCGCGGAAAACGCTGCGGAGATAAACCGGAGAGTTTCCGAAGCACTGCAGAGATCGGGCGACCCGTCGCGCGAAGTGAAGCTCATTGCCGTCACCAAGACATTCCCACCCGCCAGAATCTCGGAAGCGATGGAAGTCGGCCTCTTCAGGTTTGGCGAGAATCGAGTCCAGGAACTCGCTTCAAAATATGACGAACTCAGCGAACGGAAGACGGTCCGGGTCCCGCAGGGCAAACCGGTACCTGTCGAGTGGCATTTCATAGGCCACCTTCAGACGAACAAGGTAAAGCGACTCCTCGACGTTCCAACCAGATATATCCATTCCGTCGATCGCCTCGAGGTCGCTGTCGAGCTTGACCGCCAGCTTCAGAAGCGCGGTGAGTCTAGAGATGT
>JAJYGB010000020.1 GCA_021785235.1 Bacteroidota bacterium | reverse complement strand
ACCCGATCAATCCGGCTATCGATTTCGACATAGCCGCCGCGACATTCATACTCGCATCAGACTTTCAGGACCTGGTCAGCCTTGAGAGAGATGAGTTCGACAGGTTCCGCGCAATGGACTCGCTTCAATACAAGCTCGACGTGCTCGATTATCCCGTGGTGAATTACTATTCTCTCTTCCTGATAGAGAAACTGGGGCGGTATTTCGGCATAAGGCTCGAACCCAAGACATATGGCGGATCAGACAGTGGTCTGGCTATCACGCATGATGTGGACTTCATCAGTTTTCTTAACTTCAGGATGATCAGGCGAGAGATGTTCGGGATTGCCCTGCTCAACAGGCACCGGCTCGGCTCGACTCAGCGCGCGGAGAAGCTCCTCTTTCCCCTGTACGCTCTTTTCGGACGCGACTTTCCGAAGATGGGACTCAATTACCTTCGTGATACCGAAATAGGGGCCGGGGTCAAATCAACCTTCTTCATTAAGACCGGGGCTACCGGCAAACAGGACGTGCATTATAACTATAAGTCCCGGGATATGCGGAATTTTCTGAATTCGCTAACGGGGGCAGGATTCGAGATCGGGATACATCCGAGCATGAAAACGTACGTTGATGCCGGCGAGTTCTTCAGGGAGAAGAACCGTCTTCAGGAGATCTTGGGCATGCGCGTCGATTCGGTCCGGCAACATTATCTGAAATTCACCGCTGGCAAAACCGTCCAGACCTGGGAAAAAGCCGAGATGAAATACGACTCCACGCTCGGCTTTTCGCGCGAAGCCGGATTTAGAAACAGCGTCGCTTTCCCTTATCCGCTGTTCAATTTCGCCGAAGACCGCTTATCTCCCGTGATTGAACTCCCGCTTTTCCTGATGGACGGGACATTCGCCGAGAATAAGACGATAACCAACGCGCAGGCGCTCGCAAAGATGAAAGATCTGATCGAAGAAACCAGACGGGCACACGGCGCCGCCTCCGTCCTGTTTCATAACTCTCTCACCGACCCGATAGACTTCCCTGGTTACACGGATATTTTTTCCGAAGTCCTGCGCGATGCGAAGCGAGGCGCCTTTTTTACAGGCACGCTTGCCGGGGTCGCAGAAAACTTCCGGTGAACCCCTACATTATTCTCGTCGTTCAGATACTCTTTTCCAGCGGCACCTACATTATCGCTAATGCCGCGACGCAGACAGTCCCGGCCGCCAACCTGACTTTCCTTCGGACTATAATTTCGGGAGTAGTCTATCTTGTTTATCTCTTATATGCACGGCTCCCCTTCCGATACAGGGGCCGCGATCTCGCCCTGCTCCTGATACTCGGATTCCTTTCGGTGCCGATAAACCAGTTTGCTTTCCTGTACGGCGTTAAATATACCACGGCCACCGAAGCCGCGATTCTGTATTCGACCACCCCCATTCTCGTTCTTATAGTCTCGAGCATTTACCTCAAAGAGAGGATCACCCTTCCCAAGATTGCCGGCACCCTTATGGCATTTATCGGAGTCGCGGCGATCGTTCTCGAGAAGGGGCTAAGGATCGGCATTTCGCATCTCAAGGGAGATTTCTTCGTCTTCCTCGCGGTGATCGCCTGGACTCTCTACACAACTCTCGGCAGAAAACTGATACTGAGACATGGCGCGATAAGCAGCACCATCTACACGGCACTCATCGGTTCGGCTATGTTCCTGCCGATCGGGATCTGGTCCTCCCTCAGTTACAGCTATTCGTCCCTCTCCACCGGCCAGTGGGGGGAAATCGTCTACCTGTCGCTGATAACTTCTATAGTCGGGTATGTATTATGGTACTATGCTCTTGGAAAGATCGAGGCGAGCAGGGTCGCGGTATTTACGAACGGTCAGCCGGTAACGACCGCTATCCTCGCGTACATTTTCCTCGGACAGGGGATTTCGCTGACCTTCGCTTTCGGCGCGGCCGTGACCATCGGAGGTGTCGTCGTCACGCAGCTCGAATGGAAGCGAACGCGAAAGCAGGAAGGATGAGCCACCTCAGACTCCCTTTGATACTAACCCCGGTTCAACGACAACTTAGGCAAGTATTCGGAGCACCATGAAGACAATTAGAACAGACGCAATCCTTACCTGCCCGCAATGTGGACACCGCCAGGAGGCGGAAATGCCGACGAATGCCTGCCAGCATTTCTTCATCTGCATCAACTGCAAAACCGTGCTCTCGCCTAAAGAGGGAGACTGCTGTGTCTTCTGCTCATACGCCGACGTTCCCTGTCCGCCGAAACAAAATGAATCCGCTTGGGGATCGCAGCCGGGTGACGATCATTCCGCGGAGATATAAAACAACAACACCCCAGGAAATATCAGACCACAAAGAGATCGAGCCGCTCTCTCTATCTTTCGTACTTTATTTTGTCCCCCGGAATGATTCCGTACGTGGCGCAGAAACCGCCGTTCACCTCGACGACGTACTTGGCCGGTTTCCCCGACGGTATCGAGGCTTCGCTTAGCGGCGTCGCCTCGGGATAGATGGAGACTATATTTCCTGATTTATCAGCAAAGACCATATCCAATGGGATGTACGTATTCTTCATCCAGAATGTCAGCGGTTCTTCATCGTCAAAAATAAACAACATGCCGTCGTCTTCAGGCATGTATTTCCGCCACATTAATCCCTCCGCCCGCTCGTCATCGTTGTCGGCGATCTGGATTTGGATGAGCTTGATCGTCGCATTGGTGCCGCGTTTTAGGAAGACAAGCTGACCATCATCTTTGAACTGAGGACCGGCGGAGATGCTTGACCCAACAGTACTCTGCGGCCGAAAGCTCACAGCCAACAGGGGCAGCACGAGTACGAGAGCGATCAAGGATGGCAGTCTATCAGTCATTGTTCCGCGATTCGGCGGTTCTTTGAGCGCAAATATTATGTCCTTCATTATCACCTTAAGAATTTCCGTGTTTCAACTGCTCCGTCACCCAAAAGTTGTGGCCGGAGTAATGACTTCGGTTCCCTTCTGCATCGTATGCGGTCGAACCAACGGAGCTAATTAAAGATAATCACCCAGCGACACAGTTGCGATTTACCGGTTACGCCGACGTTATCCAGTAGGATTACTGTTCGGATACGGTAGAACAGCGGGGGCCATAAATGCGAAACCAATATTCCCCTCCGTCGTTTGGTTCGGATTATCAATTCCGGGAGACTTCAGGGTAGGGAACGAAATGCAAGCCGGATGGTTTAGTCTGCCCTCCAGCCGGCTTGCGTACAGACGATTATTCTTCTGCCGGTTTGTCCATCTTGACCTTGACGGTCGCGCGGCTTTTCGGTTTCGGGGCCCGACGCCGTCGTTCCCGTAAAATGACCGGCGATTTCCTCAGGAATCTTTGATCAACATCCTCGGGCTGCGCCTTCGTCTGCCCAGTGACCTCGTCGTATTCGAAAACTTCGTACTTATAATTCCGAATAACGATCTTCTGGTCGTCGTGGTATAGGACGTATTGCGGCAGTATAGGAATCTTCCCTCCTCCGCCGGGGGCGTCGATCACGAAATAAGGCACCGCCAACCCGCTCGTGTGGCCGCGCAGCTTGTCCATGATCTCAAGTCCGGTTCTTATGGGAGTCCGGAAATGGTTCGTGCTCTTCACCATGTCCGCCTGGTATATGTAGTACGGGCGAACCCTCATCATGAGCAATTTGCGGTTGAGTTCTTTCACAACCTCCGCGTCGTCGTTCACGCCCTTCATAAGGACCATCTGGTTGCCGAGCGGGAAGCCGGCGTCTGCGAGAAGATCGCATGCCTGTTTCGCTTCCGGGGTGACTTCCCAGGGATGGTTGAAGTGTACATTGACGTACAGTGGCTGGTATTTCTTCATCATCTCGACGAGCTGCGGAGTAATTCTCTGCGGCAGGACACACGGCATTTTCGTGTGGACACGGATTATCTCCACATGGGGGATTTCTCGGAGGCCTTTCAACACCTTCTCCAGCATGACATCAGTCAGCATGAGAGGATCTCCGCCGGAGACGATTACGTCTCTGACTTCCGGGTGAGCCTTGATGTAATCCAGTCCGTCCTGGATGTACTTCATGCTGATCTTGGAGGAATCGCTCACCTTCCTCTTCCGCGTGCAGAACCGGCAGTACATCGAGCACTGGCTGGTGACGAGAAAGAGGACTCTGTCAGGATATCGGTGTGTTATGCTTGGAACCGGGCTATCGCCATCCTCATTCAGCGGATCCGTGGGTAGACCGTCGTCCTGGAGCTCCGTCGCATCGGGCATGCTCTGAAGCCAGATCGGGTCGCCGGGGTAGCGAATAAGGCTTAAATAGTACGGGTTTATTCTGATGTGGAAAAGGCTGTTGAGCCTTTCGGCAGTTTCTTTGTCAAAGTTAAAGCGCTTGACAAGGTCATCAGCACTGTCAATACTCTGCCTCAGCATCTGCTGCCACAGTTCCATAAATTAGTCCTCCGATATTTGTTTAACATAGACCACGAGGTCATCTCCGCGGCGGTAGTAGTCTTTTATCCTACACCCCTCGTGATAACCCCGTTTTAAATAGAAACTTCTGGTGGAGCCGTATTTCTCCTGCGAACTCGTGGAAACGGTTATGAGCCTCCCTTTATGCTTCGCTATGTCGCTTTCGGCGAACGAGAGGAGCTCGGTACCGATCTTCTTCCCCTGCTGTTCGGGATCGACGGCGATCCAGTAGATGTCATACGTGCCTTCCGTCATGGGCGTGGGTCCGTAGCAGACGTAGCCTGCTACCCTGTCCGTAAAGGCAGTATAGGTCCAGTAACCGCTCGCAAGGGAATCGTCGAAGTATGAATTAAGGAGCTCGTCCGCTATCTCCACTTCGGCTTCGGTGAAGTAATCAGTTCTCTTCAAGATGTCCAGTATGGGGGCTTGATCTTCCCTGACTGTGGGGCTAATCCTTGACAAGTCTCCTCTTGAAGGCTGATTCTACAATGTTGTTTATAAGCTGGCCATAGGCCCAGCCGAAGGCGGCCGCGCTGCGTGCGAAGCCGGATCCGTCGGGTGAAAGATCGGGATTGGGATTAACCTCGAGCACATAGACTCTTCCCGTCTTGTCCACACGCATATCGACTCTCGCGTAGTCGCGGCAATTCATAACCTGATATGCTCTGATCGCCGTGTTCTGAATCTTCTGCTGCTGACGCTGGCTGATCTTCGCCGGGCAAACAGGTACCGTCGACTTGAACTCCACGCTTTCAGGCATCCACTTCGCTTCGTAAGAAACGATATGATGATAGCCGTCGGGCATAGTACTGAAATCGATCTCGGATACCGGAAGAGCTACCAGCTCCTCATTACCCACTATCGCAACGTTAAATTCACGTCCGTCAATATATTGCTCCACCAGCACCGGCTGATTGAATTTTTTCAACATCTCGCCGACCAATACCTGTAAATGTTCCCGGTCGTAAACGACAGACGCGTTCGAGATTCCGGCGCTTGCGTCCTCGTGGATCGGCTTGGCGATAACGGGGAAATTCATTTTCTTTCTCGAGACTTCGTCGGGAGATTTGAACACCCGAAACGCCGGCACATTTATTTTATGAAAAGAAAGGATCTCTTTTGTTCTAACCTTGTTGAGGCAACTTCCGAGTGCCAGCGGTCCCGTTCCCGTGTACGGTATCTTCATCAGCTCATACAATCCGGCAACGTTCATCTCCTGGAAGGCATCGCTTTCTATCGACTCGCAGAAGTTGAAGATGAGGTCAGGTTTTTCTTCACGAAGTTTCTCGATCAGGCTGCGGACCGCAGGACTCGTTATGACTGTCGAGACATTGTATCCGGTCTCGGTCAGCACTTCGACGATAGCATCTACCTGTTCAATCACGCTCATCGTCGATGTATCTTGAAGGGCAGGCTTCGTATTCGAGTCAGTTTTGCCGTTGAGCGCCAGTTCGATTTCCGAACTGATGTCCAGTGACGCCTCGTCGTAGACTACCACGATTTTCTTTTTCTTTGGCATGAGCCGCCTCTATAAGTTCAACAAATACCGTTAGTTACGAAAACTATGTTTTTCCGAGCCTTTTCAACGCCGCATTCAACACGGAATTGATCATTTCATCATAGTTTAGTCCAGCTGCTCTGGATGCCATTGGAAAGCAGGAATGTTCTTCAGGATCCGGCAAAATCCCCGGCAACGGGTTGATTTCGAGGACATTCGGCTCGCCGGCAGCATCAAGCCTGACGTCGATCCTGCTCCAATCGCGGCATTTCAGGACTTCAAATGTTCTCCGACAAATGTGCTCGATCTTCCTCCCCAGATCATCCTCTATAGGAGCGGGGCATCTGAACACTTCTATCGGAGAGTCTTTCGTGTCCCATAGCCATTTGGCTTCGTAAGAATAAACCGGCAGTGCTTCCGATGGCAATGAACCAAAATTCAATTCTACTGGTGGAAATACTTTCAATTCATTCCCATTACCAAGCAATGCGACAGTAAATTCTCTTCCGGGAAGGTACTCTTCCACGAGTGCTGGCTGTTCGTAATTATTGAGTATTCGTTCCACTTCCTGCCTGAGGGCTTCGGGCGTAATCACGTAGGATGAATTATAAATTCCCTTGCTCGAGCCTTCATGCAGCGGCTTGACGAAGAGTGGATAGCGTAAGGAAGCTCGGGACGCTTCCTCAAAAGAGCGGGCGACAACAAACTTCGACGTCG
>JAJYGB010000343.1 GCA_021785235.1 Bacteroidota bacterium | reverse complement strand
CGCGGCTCACTTGGCACGAGACAATGCTCCGGCAAAGTGAGTCGTGATTTCACTTCAAGTGAGTTCTAATTCCCTGCTACGCGGATGGGAACAATCCATCCACCGATAAGTATCTCTCACCGGTATCATAATTAAAGGTCATCACCCTCTTCAGCGAAGGATCCTCCGCGAGCTTCTTCGCCACGGCGGCAAGCGACGCGCCGGTGGAAATCCCCACAAGAATCCCTTCCTCTTTCGAGGCGCGAAGAGCATAAGCATAAGCCTCGTCCTTGGAAACGTTGATTGTTCCGTCGAGAACTTTCATATCGAGATTCTTCGGTATGAACCCCGCTCCAATTCCCTGCAACGGATGCGGTCCAGGCTGCCCGCCCCCAATCACCGGAGACGCGTCGGGTTCGACGGCAAATACCTTTATCTTCGGAAATTTCTCTTTCAGCACCTTCGCCACGCCTGTAATATGTCCACCTGTGCCGACTCCTGTTATCAATGCGTCGAACCCTTCAGGAAAGTCCTTCACGATTTCTTCGCCAGTTGTTCTCTTGTGAATATCGACGTTGGCTGGGTTTTCAAATTGCTGGGGGATCCACGCCGAAGGAAGAGTCTTTGCCAGCTCCGTCGCGCGCTCGATGGCTCCCTTCATCCCCTTCTCACGCGGAGTGAGATCAAACTGGGCGCCGTACGCTGCCATGATTTTCCTTCGCTCAATAGACATCGATTCTGGCATCACAAGTATAAGCTTGTATCCCTTGACTGCCGCCGCCATCGCCAGTCCTATGCCCGTATTGCCTGAGGTCGGCTCTACTATCACGCTACCCTTTTTCAGAACACCGCGTTTCTCCGCATCCTCGATCATGGCGATACCGATCCGGTCCTTGATGCTCCCTCCGGGATTCTGACGCTCGAGTTTCAACCAGACTTCCTTCTCCGGGAAAATCCGGTTCAGTCTTATGTGCGGTGTGTTGCCGATCAGCTCAAGTATATTTTGAACTTTCATTCCTTTTCCCTCTCTTGAAGATTTAGTTGAATCAGATTACGAAATTAATCACCCCGCTGCGATCGTCCTGCTGCTGCACTATAGTCTCGCTCTTCTGGTAAACCACAGAAAATGGAGGCACGCTGTGAGTCAGCCATACGTTCCCGCCAATCATGCTGTCGTGACCGACCACTGTTTCTCCACCAAGTATAACGGCCTGCGCGTAAATCACAACATTGTCTTGGACTGTCGGATGACGTTTCGACTTTGCCATATTTTTATCGACACTGAGCGCGCCGAGAGTCACACCCTGATAGAGTTTCACGTTGTTTCCAATGATGGTCGATTCACCGATGACGATACCGGTCCCGTGATCGATGGCGAACGAGCTACCGATCTGCGCGCCCGGGTGGATATCAATGCCGGTCAACTGGTGCGCGTATTCGGTGAGGAGCCTTGGGAGTATCGGGACCCGCACCCTGTACAGCTCATGCGCGAACCGGTATATGGCGATGGCAGTGAAGCCTGGGTATGCCAGTATCACCTCATCCACGCTCTCCGCCGCCGGGTCGCCGATATTGATCGCCTCCGCGTCAAGCCAGAGGGCGCATTGTATATCCGGCAGCGCCTCTATGAATCCTGCTGCCACCGCGTCTGCGTCGCGGTCCTTCCCTTTAAGGAAAGGCGTAATAAGTCTACGAAGATCCTGCTCCAGGGTGACTAGACTCGCGAAGATTTCATTTTCCGAATGATTCGCGTCGGAGCTGAAGTGCGGGAAGAGGGTCGCCAGCAGCCCGTCAGCGAATTCTTGGGCACGCCGCTCTGCCTGCATACCGAAGGAACTCTGGTCCGGTAATTCGTGCAAATTCTTTAATATCTCTCCCGCTACCTGTTTTGTGTTTGTTTCCATCTTGACTTAAAAGCCTCTATTGAACTGTAAGCGTTCTTATAACCTCACTGACGTTTCGCCCGTTTCCGGACAAGATTTCAAATGCATGAGATTGATGTACTTAAATTAGATAACGAAAGCTGGAAACCCAAAGTTCAAACGAATTAGAAGAGTTTTGCGAGATCCACGCGGGACCCTGCTTAACGAGTTATTCCCTGGTACATCATAATGTCAAAATCTTATCCGGCTTCATAGGTCCCCCATATTTCCCTCAGAGCGCCGGAGATTTCTCCTAACGTTGCGTAACTCTCAACCGCGGCCAGGATCGAAGGCATTAAGTTCTCACTGCCTGCCGCCCTTCTTTGCAACTCCTGAAGACTTCTCCTCACATCATCCGCGCTACGTTCACCCTTGACCTTTCGAACCCTCTCTATCTGCGTTTCCCTTACCATCGGGTCGAGCTCAAATATTCTCGGCTGGATATTGTCGGTGTCGTTGAATTCATTCACTCCGACGACAATTTTTTCACGCAACTCAATCTTTCTCTGATATTCATACGAGCTAGTGGCGATCTCCATCTGGAAGAAGCCGGTTTCTATCGCCTTGACGGCGCCTCCCATCGACTCAATCTTGTCGAGATACTCCCAGTCTCTCGTCTCCACCTCATCAGTGAGTTTTTCGAGAAAATATGATCCGGCGAGAGGATCGATGGTGTTGGGGACGCCGGATTCAAAGGCAAGGATTTGTTGTGTCCGAAGCGCGAGCCGTACCGATTCCTCCGTCGGAAGTGCGAGCGCCTCGTCACGGCTGTTTGTGTGGAGCGACTGGCAACCTCCGAGAATGGCCGCAAGCGCCTGGTAGGTCGTTCGTATGACGTTGTTGTCGACCTGCTGCGCGGTAAGAGTCGAACCTGCCGTCTGTGCGTGGAACCTGAGCTTTATCGCGTCAGGATTCTTCGCACCGAATTTTTCACTCGCGAGACGAGCCCACACGCGCCGCGCAGCGCGGTACTTCGCGATTTCTTCGAAGAAATCGTTGTGTGCGTTCCAGAAGAAGGAGAGCTGGCTCCCGAATCTGTCGAAATCAAGTCCGACGGATTGCGCCGCGCGGACGTATTCGATCGCGTTAGCGAAGGTAAACGCGACTTCCTGCACGGCCGTCGCGCCCGCTTCCCGGATATGATAGCCGCTTATCGAAATGGTGTTCCAACTTGGAAGCTCTGATGCGCAGTAGGAGAAAATGTCGGTAACCAATCTGAGTGATGGGGTCGGCGGGTAAATGTATGTTCCACGTGCGATATATTCCTTGAGGATGTCGTTTTGAATTGTGCCCGAAATTTTCTTCAGATCAGCCCCCTGTTTCTTCGCGACGGCGATGTACATGGCAAGAAGAATGGCGGCTGTCGAATTAATTGTCATCGATGTGGTCACGGTGGATAGTGTTATTCCATCAAACAGCCTTTCCATGTCTGCCAGAGAGTCGATTGCCACGCCGACTCTTCCGACCTCACCCTCGCTCATTGGGTCATCCGAGTCATATCCGATTTGTGTCGGCAAGTCGAAGGCTACTGACAGACCGGTGATTCCCTGTTCGAGTAGGTAGCGATATCTTTTGTTCGATTCATCTGCGCTTCCGAAGCCTGCATATTGTCTCATAGTCCAGAGTCTTCCGCGATACATCGTCGGATAGACCCCCCTCGTGAATGGGTATTCTCCCGGAAAGCCTAGCTTGTCGAGATAGTCTGATATTGCATCGCCGGGTTCCCCTGCCGGCCCGTACAACCTTTCGATATCTATCCCTGAATCAGTTCGGAACCGTTTGGACGCCCCTTCCGGCTCCTTCGTTGCTTCGTTCTCACGGGGTTGGTCCGCCACTTCGCTCCCCTTTCTCTTATTAATCGGCCGATCTCATTTCAACACGTCGATCAGCGTAAAGACAAAGAGCCCGACGCTCAGATAGGCGTTCATATTGAAAAAGGCGAAATTCAATTTACTTAGATCGTCGGGCTTAACGATACGGTGCTGGTGTATCAGCGTGACGCCGACAATTCCCAACCCGAAAAGGTAAATGGTTTGGAGAGGGAGTATAAATTTCAGGGAAAGCAAAAGTAGAAAGGCGATGACATGGAGTGCCGACGACACCACCAGGGACTTTCTCACACCGAGAGATTTCGGCATCGAGAAAAGTCCTACCTGGTCGTCGTAGTTGAGATCCTGAAGGGAATATATAATATCAAAACCCGCTCCCCATGCGACGACTGTAAGTCCTAGGATGATCGGTGGAAGGGCAAACATTCCGGCTATACCGAGCCATGCTCCCACCGGTGCCAAACCCATACCAAGTCCGAGAAATATATGTGAAAGCCAGGTGAACCTCTTCGTGAAGGAGTAGAAAAAGATGACTCCCAAAGCTACAGGCGATAGATAGAAGCAGAGCGGGTTGAGTTCATGAGCGGCGAAGACCAGAAGTAGCGACGCGGCGATAACAAACAGTTTCGCCTCACCGACAGATATTTTCTCGGCAGGGATTTCCCTGTTCTTCGTGCGCGGATTCCTCGCGTCAAACTCACGGTCCGCGATCCTGTTGAACCCCATCGCCGCTGATCGGGCTTTCCGATCTGCGACGATGATCCAGATTAGTTTCATCAGCGTGATCTTGTAGCTGAAGGAGACTAGCACCACGCTCGTCAACGCGAACGGCATAGCGAACAGGGTGTGGGAGAACCTTACCAGTCTCCCGAAGGCAATAACACGGTCTATAATTTTCCTCATACTTTTGATAAAATACCGCCGCCATCCTGAAAATACAATTATATCGCACTTGCTTGGCGTTCACGCGACTGCATGAGCTCACGCTCCACTGGTTGAAGTATCGGAATAGATACTCTCATAAAAAAAATCCCGGCGACACGTTCAATTGTGCCGCCGGACTATAGCGATTCGATTACCGCTATTTGCTTCGTTGCTACTCTTTGTAAATGCTGATACCGCCGTTCGTGGTATGGAGCCTTATTTCATTTCCACCCTTGTTGATCGTCCCTTCGAGTCTCGTCTTGCTGAAACGCCCCTGGATGGTTACCGGAAAGTCGGTGTGAATTCCGCCGTTTGTCGTGCGCGCATCGATCTCCGCATTGATATTCGTCGGACAATACACGGATATCCCGCCGTTCGTAGTGCCCAGCTCCAACTCCCGCAGTTCGACTTTGTCGCTGATCCTCGCATTTATCGCTCCGTTGGTCGTCGACCCCTTGACTACACCGCCCACCCCCTCAAGTTCAATGTGGCCGTTGGTCGAATGCGCCCTCACTTTTCCGATTACTTCCCTTACCCTTATGCTACCGTTTGTTGAACTGACATTCAACTTAACGGTCGAAGGCACCTTCAGAACGTATTCAACGCTGCCATATCTCGAACCGCCATGAAGCAGCCAGTCGAAAAAGCCACCGCCGAAATCATGCGGGTAACGCGTCTTAACTTCCAGGAAATCACTGCCGGATTTGATGTCGACGCGGAGATCGGAGAAATATTCTTCTGCATTTTCGCTGTTATCGGCCCGAACAGTTTTCGTCACTTCGAGCGACACCTGGTTCTTATCCCAGCCTACGACCTTGATACTACCGTTAACATTCTCGACAATGACGCTTCCAGTCGGTGAAATATTGAAGAATTTCGTTTCGGTCCTCGAATATTTTTCCGCCTTGGCGCTTGAAGCGGTGACGAAAACTCCAACGACGAGAGCAAACAGTAAGTTTCGCATATTATCTTCTCCATTTTTCTGGCTCAATCAAACGAAACGTACGAGTATCTACGACGCTGAGCTGGCGAAAGTTTCATTAGAGGTGAAATAAAAAAAGGCAGGAAATAATTCCTGCCTTGATGTTAACCCGTTTTCCCGAACAGCTTTAGACGAAGAGCGGAGCCAAAACGAGCGTGATGGTGGCCAACAGCTTTATCAGCACGTGTAGGGAAGGTCCTGCCGTATCCTTAAATGGATCGCCGACAGTGTCTCCAACCACCGCTGCTTTGTGAGGCTCGCTTTTCTTCCCGCCGTACATGCCGGTCTCGATGAACTTCTTTGCGTTGTCCCATGCGCCACCGCCGTTGTTGAGCAGGATTGCCATAAGTATTCCCGCAATAGTCCCGACCATCAGCAGTGCAGCTACTGCCTCGGCGCCGACGTTGAACCACCGGAAGATTATTCCCACGAGTATCGGCGTGCCGACCGCGAGAAGACCTGGGCCGACCATGCTTCGGAGCGCCCCGCGCGTCACTATGTCGACGGTTCTGCCGTAATCGGGCTGTTCAGTCCCCGAAAGGATACCGGGTTTCTCTTTGAACTGCGCCCTAACATCGTTTATAACAAAGTACGCAGCTTTCCCGACTGCCTTTATCGCAAGCGAGCTGAACAGGAAAACGAGCGCCGCTCCGAGAAGTGCGCCTACGAAGACTTCGGGCCTTGCTATGTTCACAGAAGTCATCGCCGGCAGACCCTTCTCTTTCAGGAGGACATTCACGTCGTCGATGTAAGCAGAGAAGAGAAGGAACGCAGCAAGTGCCGCCGAACCAATCGCGTAACCCTTTGTCAACGCCTTTGTGGTGTTCCCCATTGCGTCGAGCCTGTCGGTCTTCTTTCTGACATTCTCAGGCTGTCCGCTCATCTCGACAATACCGCCGGCGTTATCGGTGATCGGGCCGAATGTATCCATCGCGAGAATATAAGCCGCTGTTCCGAGCATGCCCATCGTGGCTACTGCCGTTCCGAAAAGACCGGCGTTAGGTATACCCGTCGCCAGACCGAGA
>JAJYGB010000226.1 GCA_021785235.1 Bacteroidota bacterium | reverse complement strand
ATTTTCTTGTCCGTTCCCATGAAACTCCTTTGTAAGGATGACTGTGCGGGGCTCTGCAGAAAATGCGGGAAGAATCTTAATCGCGGTCCCTGTGGCTGTCCGACAGAGGACACAGATCCGAGATGGGAAAAATTGAAACAGATTATGAACAAAAATTAGGATCAAGGAGCAGTATAAATGCCGAATCCAAAACGAAGACACTCGAAGACGAGAGGCGCCAAGAGGCGTACTCATTATAAGGCAACGGCCCCCACCGTGTCCGAGTGTCCGCATTGCCATGAACCCAAGCTCCCGCACCGTGCTTGTCCTAACTGCGGTTACTACAGCGGAAGAGTCACTTTCATCCCTAAGGGCGCGTAAACTGATTGTGAATTTTGAATTTGTCGTTCAAAATTTAGGAATCAGGCTTTAGAATTTCTCCCATGAGAATTGCACTCGATGCGATGGGCGGCGATGACGCGCCGCTCAAAATCGTTGAAGGTGGGCTGCAGGCTCTCAAAGAATCGGACAACCGCTTCGAACTCGTGCTCGTCGGCCGAAATGATGAGATCGAAAAAGAGCTTTCAAAGCACTCGGCTGCCGGGTTGAACTATTCAGTCGTCAACGCTAGTGAAGTCATAGAGATGCACGAGACGCCCAACGTCGCCATCAAACAGAAGAGGGACTCTTCGATAGTCATTGGAACGAACCTTCACAAGGAGCGTAAGGTAGACGCGTTCGTGAGCGCGGGTAATACCGGCGCTTTCATGGCGGCGTCAACGCTGATGCTCGGCCGCGTGAAGGGAGTCGGACGCCCGGCGGTGGGAACGCCGCTCCCCACCGTCAACGGGACCTGCTTCATGATAGACTCCGGCGCGAACTCAGACAGTCGCCCGCAGCACCTGGTGGAATTCGGCATTATGGGCTCGATCTATGCCAAAGAGATTATGAAGAAAGACAACCCGACCGTTGGATTGCTGAATATCGGCGAGGAGAGCTCGAAGGGAAACGAGCTCGCGCAGGCTTCATATCCTCTTTTGGAAAAGAGCGGCCTGAATTTTGTCGGCAATATCGAGGGAAGAGACATTTTCGCTGGGAAAGCGGATGTCGTCCTGTGCGATGGCTTCGTCGGCAACATCGTTTTGAAATTTGCGGAGAGCATATTGCCGACGTTGAGGACGAGGTTCAGAGCTTACGCGGGCGGCAATCCACTCAAGCTCGCGTGGGCGGGGCTCATGGGAAAGACGTTGAAAAAAGTGTTGAAGGGTTTCAGCTACGAAACTCAGGGCGGGGCGCCGCTCCTAGGAGTAAACGGAGTTCCGATAATCGGTCACGGCAGTTCTTCTGCCCTCGCGGTTAAGAATATGGTCCTGCGGGCCGAAGAGATGGTGAACCACGATATAGGCAAGCTCATCGAAAACTCAATTTCAGAAATCGAAAACAAGGCTGAGTAAATGCCAAAGCGCGCAGTGATAACCGGCGTAGGCCATTATGTGCCCGAAGACAAGCTGACGAACGCCGATCTTGAGAAGATGGTCGATACCACAGACGAGTGGATAAGGACCAGGACGGGAATTGTCGAGAGAAGAATTCTAAAGAATGGAGCTACTAGCGATCTCGCGGCCGGGGCCATTAAAGATCTTTTGAAGAAAAAGAACATGCCCGCCGAAGAGATTGATCTTATCGTCGTCGCCACAATTACCCCAGATATGTTTTTCCCGTCAACCGCCTGCCTCGTTCAGGAAAAAATCGGCGCGAAGAAAGCCTGGGGGTTCGATCTATCGGCCGCATGCTCGGGCTTCATCTTCTCACTCGTCACGGCTTCTCAGTTCGTCGAGACGGGCGCGTATAAGAAAGTTATTGTTGTCGGCGCCGACAAGATGTCGTCCATAACAGATTACACGGACCGATCGAACTGCATACTCTTTGGCGACGCGGGAGCGGCCGTGCTCCTTGAGCCATCGGAAGACGGCGAGTACGGAATTCTCGATCATATAGTCCATTGCGATGGCTCGGGCGAACCTTATCTCAACATTCGTGGCGGCGGCAGCCTGAACCCTGCCACTCACGAAACAGTCGATCGCAAGATGCACTACCTCTATCAGGACGGAAAGGCCGTCTTCAAGGTGGCGGTAGTCGGTATGGCGGACGTATCTTACGAGATCATGAAAAGGAACAATCTGACCGGTAAGGACGTTGACTGGCTCGTGCCTCACCAGGCGAACAAGAGAATCATCGACGCTACAGCCAACAGAATGGAGCTCGACAGCTCAAAGGTCATGTTGAACATCGACAGGTACGGCAATACGACGGCGGCCACGATCCCCCTCTGCCTCTCGGAATACTTTTCCAACGGCCTGCTTAGGAAAGATCAAACGTTGGTCCTTTCCGCGTTCGGCGCGGGCTACACCTGGGGATCGATACTAGTGAAATGGGCATTCGACAAGCAGGGTTGAAGAATTTCGTTTTGTTGACAAGAAACTCTAAATACTAAACTCGAAACTCTAAACAATGTTCAGAATACGAAAAAATAAACCAGAAGCTTGTGACCAGTCGCTGGCGCGCACGGATCAGTGCATTTCGTGATTAGGATTTAGAGCTTAGAATTTGCTTTATATTTATCGAGTGAGACTTCAGAAGAAGGAGTTTAAAGCTTTTTGAAGACAGGATATATCTTCCCCGGACAGGGATCGCAGTACGTCGGAATGGCGAAGGACTGGTACGACTCAAATCCTGACGCCAGGGGAATGTTCGATCGCGCTACCGAAATACTCGGCTTCGACATTTCCAAGATATGCTTCCAGGGTCCGGAAGACGAACTTCGCCAGACTTCTGTCACTCAGCCCGCGATCTTCCTTCACAGCGCCATAGCGTTCAGCCTTATCGCAGGCAATAGACAGTTTGACGCCGCAGCGGGGCACTCGCTCGGCGAGTACTCGGCACTCTTCGCCGCGGGCGCGATCGACTTCGAGCACGCGCTGATGCTGGTCGGCCTTCGCGGCAGGCTGATGCAAAACGCGGGCAACGTGAGGCAAGGGACTATGGCCGCCGTGGTCGGACTCGACGAGAAGAAGGTGGAGGAAGCGTGCCGGGAAGCATCCGTGAACGGCATCGCGCAACCAGCGAACTACAATTCTCCCGGACAGATAGTGATTTCCGGAGACGTGGAGGCTGTTCGCAAAGCGATGGAGCTTTCAAAAAACGCCGGCGCCAAGATAGTCAAAGAGCTTGTGGTAAGCGGCGCGTTTCACTCCCCGCTTATGGAGGCCGCCAAAGAGGAACTCAAGAAAGCCATAGACTCGGCTCCGATAAAAGACGCGGCCGTCCCCGTGTACGCGAACGTTACCGCGAAACCGGTTCGCTACGCTACGGAGATAAAAGAGGCTTTGATCATGCAACTGACAAACCCTGTCAGGTGGCAGGAATCGGTGGCGAATATGTCGGCAGATGGCGTCACGAAATTTGTGGAAATCGGGCCCGGTAAGGTTTTGCAGGGACTCGTGAAGCGGACGGTCTCCGGTGGAACCGTCGTCGGAATTGACAAAGTAAACGAAGCGAGTGTTTTGTCGGAATGAGCGATCAGGAAATTGAAATAGCAGGGACGAAATTCGAGCGAAGGCTCTTCACCGAAGGATTCCAGCACAAGGACGGACCGAACGCGTGCACTTCACTCTGTTGCCGTCATGGCGTCTATCTCGACCCGGTTGAAAGAGACCGCATACTCGCCCATGCAGACACCGTCGTGAAGTACATGGACGAGACGCAGCTCAAAGACAAGAGCCAGTGGTTCGATAATTCCGAGGAAAAGGACCAGGATTTCCCTTCTGGAGTCTGCGTGAGCACGCAAACGCACAACGACAGGTGCGTTTTCCTTGATAGCAAGGGGAGGTGCGCGCTCCAGATAACCGAAAAGGAGGAAGGCATGAAACGCTTTTCTCTGAAGCCTTACTACTGCGTGCTCTTTCCGATCGTTAAAGTCGACGGCGTCATTGAATACGACGATTTTTGTTCGGGCGAGTCCCAATGCTGCACGGCTGCCAGAGGGAGCGGCAAGAAGATGGTCGAGTCATGCTACATCGAAATGGAACACGCTCTCGGCGCCGAGAAGTACAAACAGGTGTTGGATTATTACCGGGAACATTTCGCGAACAAAAAGTCAGAGGATTCCTCGCTGCAGGTCCGGAAGGGTTCAGTTGAAACTGGGAGGTAAAATAGCTCTCGTCACGGGCGGGACACGCGGAATCGGAAGGGCGATCGTTCTGGAGCTTGCCAGCGGCGGTGCTGACGTCGCCTTCACGTACAGAAGTTCAGCAAACCTGGCCGAATCGCTTGTGTCTGAAGTGAACGCCTTGGGGAGGAGAGCGCTGGCAATCGAGGCCGACGCGACTTCGATGAAATCCGCCGTCGAAGTGATTGAAAAGACGGTGGCCGAATTCAAGAGACTCGATATACTCGTAAACAATGCAGGCATAACGAAAGACAATCTCCTTCTCAGGATGAATGAGGAGGATTGGGATTCGGTGATCGAGACAAATCTGAAGAGTGTTTTTAATTATACGAAGGCTGCCGCCCGTACCATGATGGGGCAGCGTTTCGGAAAAATAATCAATCTGAGTTCTGTGGTCGGTCTCAAGGGAAACGCCGGTCAGTCGAATTATTCCGCATCGAAGGCGGGCATAATTGGCTTCACGAAGTCTATCGCGAAGGAGCTGGCCAGCAGGAACATACTTGTCAATGCTGTGGCCCCTGGTTATATTGACACGGACATGACCGCGGCTTTGACAGAAGAGCAGCGGAAGGCGGTTGCGGAAACGATACCGCTGAAACGAGCTGCTAAACCCGAAGAAGTAGCTAAAGTGGTGCTTTTTCTCGCCTCATCTTACGCAGATTACATTACAGGTCAGGTAATCTCGGTTGACGGCGGGATGTCAGTTTAAAATCAAATCAATGGAGGAAATACCATGGCAGTAGATGTCGAAGCAAAAGTAAAAGAGATCATCGTGAACAAGCTTGGCGCTGAAGAATCGCAGATCAAGCCGGAAGCTTCTTTCACGAACGATCTCGGCGCGGATTCGCTTGACACTGTCGAGTTAGTGATGGAATTCGAAAAGGCATTTAACATTCAGATCCCCGATCAGGATGCTGAGAAGATCCGTACTGTCGGCGATGCGATAAACTACCTGAAGCAGAAAGTAAGCTGAGAACGGTCGAAAGAAACCCATAGCGGATACAATATGAAGAGCGATAAACGCGTCGTAGTAACCGGTCTCGGTGTCGTCACGCCAATAGGGCTGACCGTCCAGGAATTCTGGCAGTCGATGCTTGAAGGGAAGAGCGGTGCCGGCCCCATTACGTATTTCGACACCTCGAAATACGACACAAAGTTCGCTTGCGAGGTCAAAGGGTTTGACCCTCTCAAGTATATCGACAGGAAAAGCGTGCAGCGCATGGATCTGTTCGCGCAGTTTGCCATGGCCGCTGCCGCTCAGGCTATCGAGGATGCAGGCGTAGACTTCGAGAAGCTCGACAGGGATCGCGTTGGCGTCATCGTGGGAAGCGGGATCGGCGGTATGTGGACCTATCAGAGACAGCAGGAGAACCTTTTCTCCGTCGGTGGACCTGACCACATAAGCCCCTTCTTTATACCCATGATGATATCCGACATCGCGGCGGGAAACATCTCTATCAAGTACAAGCTCCGGGGACCGAACTATGCCACCACCTCGGCGTGCGCCACTTCCGGACACGCAATCGCGGACGCCGCGATGCTGATCGAACGTGGGGATGCTGATGTGATGATCACCGGCGGGTCGGAGGCGGCGATCTGCCCGATGGGAATCGGCGGATTTAATTCGATGAAAGCCCTGTCGACGCGCAACGATGATCCCGCTAAGGCAAGCAGGCCTTTTGATGCCAAGCGCGATGGGTTCGTTATGGGTGAGGGCGGCGGCATACTTGTCCTCGAGAGTTATGATCACGCAGTCAAACGGGGCGCGAAGATACTTGGTGAGCTTGCCGGTTTCGGAATGACCGCCGACGCATATCATCTTACTCAGCCGGCTCCCGGCGGAGAAGGCGCCGTCAGGGCGATGCGTCTTTGCATCAAGGATGCAGGGATGAAACCTGAGGACATAGACTATATCAACGCCCATGGAACGTCGACTCCGTTCAACGACAAGAACGAGACCGAAGCGATCAAGACGGTCTTTGGCGAACAGGCGTACAAACTCCACGTGAGCTCGACAAAGTCCATGACCGGCCACCAGCTCGGCGCCGCCGGAAGTGTGGAGGCAGTGGCTACCATACTCGCCATACAGAACGACACCCTTCCTCCGACAATCAACTATGAGTTCCCTGATCCCGAGTGCGATTTGAATTATGTCCCGAACAAGCCCATCAAGAAAACCGTCAACGCGGCCATCAGCAATACGTTCGGGTTCGGTGGACATAACGCATGCCTGCTCTTCAAGAAATTTAGAGAATAACTGAGATCATGCCGGCGTGAATCCGCCGGCTTGCTTTCTTACGCCAAAAGTGGACATCCCCGCGAGGGATAACTAATCTACCGATGCGCAATACATTCAATCACCTGCTGATATACGAAATCTTCCGCCGGGCCTGCTACTTAATTTTCTCTCAGACATTGTCCAATCATGAAATCCGGCCCACGCTCTCGCCGGGCGCCCCATA
>JAJYGB010000338.1 GCA_021785235.1 Bacteroidota bacterium | reverse complement strand
GGCCGGGTTCACGGCGACAGCCACGTCACCGAGCATTGTCTCCGGCCTCGTTGTCGCAACAACGACGTGCCCGCTCCCATCCTCCAGCGGATATCTCAGGTAAAAGAGTTTCCCGTTCTTCTCCTGGTATTCGACCTCGTCGTCGCTTATCGCCGTGTGATCTTTCGGGCACCAGTTTACGATGTACTTCCCACGGTAGATCAGCCCCTTCTCGTAAAGCCTGACGAACACTTCCTGCACCGCATGCGACAGCCCTTCGTCCATCGTGAACCTTTCGCGGGTCCAATCGCATGAGACGCCGAGTTTTTTCAACTGCCTGATTATTGTGCCGCCGTATTGATCGCGCCACTTCCATACGAGCTCGACGAACTTCTCACGCCCGAGCGAGTGCCTGTCCTTCCCTTCCTTCGCGAGGCTCTTCTCGACGACGTTCTGCGTCGCGATGCCTGCGTGGTCCGTGCCCGGGACCCAGCACGCCTCGTACCCCTTCATCCGCCTCCAGCGGACAAAGACATCCTGGATCGAATTGTTCAGGACGTGACCCATCGTCAGTATGCCGGTTATGTTCGGGGGCGGAATGACGACGGTGTAAGGTATCTTTTCTTTGTTCGGTTTTGCCTCGAAGAGCCTGTTGTCGAGCCAGTACTTGTACCACTTCTCTTCGATCTCTGAAGGTGAATATGCTTTCGGGATTTTCTCTATTCATCGGATTATTCTCTGACCCTGCCAAAGCCCGCGCTTGAGGGAGGGAGTTATTTATCAAGAAAAAAGTAAACGCGAATCGGTAATTTCAATGAAAGCTGTGAAATAAGCCGGGAGCCTTACCGCTCGAGCGCCAGGCCGAGCGCCGTGGTCACTTTAAGAAGATCGTTGTTTGTCCTGTTTAACCTGTCGCTGAGCACCCATGACATGTTCAGGAACGTCCTGTAGCCGATCTCGTGGTCGGATTCGGCAAGCTTCACGAACTCGGCGAGATCGATGACCGCGAACTTGCACTGTGTGATCGCCCGTACCGTCGCGGTTCGCACGCTTTCCTTGTCGAAGAGCGACATCTCGCCGAAAAAAGGGTGGGTCTTCGAACTCAGCCTGATCAGTGACTTGTCGCGCGGATCGACCGTCGCGCCGGACGATCGAAACACCAGCGACTTGGATACCTCGACTTCTCCATCCAGCAGAATACACAGACTTCCGCCGGTTTCGCCTTCCTTCATCACGATACAATTGACCGCATAATCCTTAAGCTTCACGATTGCTGAAATTTTCGCGAGCTTATTCTCGGGAATCCCGGCAAAGATGGCCGTTCTGCCGAGGTCCATGTCGGGAATGTTATTCTTCATCCTATCACGATCGCGTCTTCTTTTTGCCGGATCATGTAGTCGAGCGGGGGATTCAGGTTCAGCCGCAGCCCGCCTTTCTCAAGCATATCGAGACCCGCAGCCTTGAATTTTCGTTCGATGAAGGAATCGATCGCGCTGTAGTCGGAAGAAAGGACATCGGAGAGCTTCACGGCGCTCTCCTCTTCGACCAGGCCGATCGCGATGCTGTTCCGATGAGTCTTGAAATACTCCTGCAGCTCCGAAAACTTCTTGCCGACCAGCTCGCCGGGCACACTGACTCGCCGCAGGCTTGTTCCCTCACCCGAGCTCAGAAGTGTGGAAACCGCCTGCGCGATGCCGGGAGAGGTAACCTCGGAAGCGAGGAGGTAACCCACGTGGTCGTCGCTCACGATGACGTCGTCCACGTTGGCGCGCCTGAGATGAGTGAGGTTCTCCCGGTCTATAATGTGCGCGTAAACCCTTATGTCGCGCTTCAGGGACTTGACTGTCAGCGCGGCCGGCAGGGTTTTGTCGTCCCGCGGTGCGGGGGTCATCGACATATCGGGGAGTATAATTACAGCCCGGGCGTCCTTCAGGTTCGCCCGCGTCAGTGTCGGTTCCTTGGTGTAATCTCCGTATACGTATTTCAAATTCAAATTGGAAAAACCGGAGAGTGTCTCCTCCATTCTTTCCGGAGGCATTTCATTTATAAGAACGACGCCTTCCCTGCGGTCCTTGGCCAGGTTGTCCAGCGTCCCGAGAAGGTTGTCGAGCTTCTGGTTCCAGCCGCAGACGATCGTGTGTCCTTTCAACTTAATTTCCCGCAAGCCCCTGTTCTCCATTAATTTCTGCTCGACGAAGATTGAGGAGATCGTGGCAGTAAGCAGCGAGATAACCGATATGCCGGCGATCATGACAAACATGCCGGCAATTCTCCCCAGAACCGTTCTCGGGACGATGTCTCCATATCCCACGGTCGTCATCGTGACCACGGAATACCAGACGGCGTCCCAGAATGAATTTATATTGTCGCGGTGCCACTCTGCGAAGTAAACTAGTACCGCGCCCAAGATCGCCACGGTTACGAGTGCCGCCAATATGGGTACCAGGCTCGGGCTTATTCCGCTTTCCCGCCGTCCCGGCCGTTTCTTCATCATAGCCTGAGCCTGGATGTGATCGTTCTTTCGTTCCCGGCATTGTCGCGCACGACAATTTCCACTTTCCTTTCGCGCCGCAGGAGGCCGGCGTCGACCCGGCAAATCGCCGCGTGCTTGTCAGCGTCATATTCGCATAAGAAATTTTGGTTGCCAACTTTCAATAGAATATCGTCCGTATTGATATTCGACAGCTTGTCAAATACCCTGAAATATACGAAATCTCTCCTAAACTGCGTCGGGGCTACAGACCTATAGAACGGATTTTTCCTGGACACCCTGATTCTCCGCACAACAGGCGGTGTGTTGTCGCGAATCAACGCGAATTCGCCGATTTCGTAGCCGATGTCGGCTGTGAGGGACTTTCCGTTGTTCATGCACGGAACGTGGATCCAATTCCGCCGACCTTTTCGAAAGAGCTGTACTTTCGGGTCGCTGACCTTCCAAGTCAGTTGAACTCTCCTCCTGAGTGATTCTCCCGAGGCTCGTATCCTGAACGCGGTGGGTGAAATCGACGTGACTTCGAGATCCACATCCCTCACGAACGCGTTCACCGGGAACCGGAGGGTCAGCCCGGGCAGCGGGCTCACGACCTTCTCCTTGAATGGAAGCATAGTCAACAGCTCGTCTCCCGCGGGATCGGCGACGGCCCTGCCGCTCTTCAAATTCAATACGAACTTCCCGCTGACCGACGCCGAGTCGCCGTCTTCATCACTGACAGTAATCGTGTAGCTGTGCGCTCCGTCTTTCAGAACCTTTCCATCCACGAGGCCGCTGAGGGGGGTCGATGGTGAGAAGACGGTGAACGGTATCGCACGATCGACACACAGGATATAATAAGTCTTGTAGCCGCGGGAAAGTTTCATGTCGACAAGAGATTTCACGTCAAGATAATCACCCGGCTCGAAGTGTGTCAGGTTCAACGTAATGAATTCCCGGTCGTCGATCCTGAGGTCGATATGTTTTGGTGGTCTCTTGAAGCGTCCGCGACCGTAAGAGTCCGCGGCGTGGACAATGAAATAGAACGGTTCACTCATACGAAACACGTCGCGCGCGCGATAACCTCTCCTGAGCCTCACGACCCGGCTCACATGCGCCCTACCCGAGAGAAAACCTCTGACAGCGACGTTAAAAATTCTCGGCGTCCTGTAACCTGAAACATCGAGTGTCTTGTATATCAGCGGGTCGACGAAGGAATAATCCTTGTCGTGAATCTCGAAATGGAGGTGCGGGCCGCCGACGCCGGTGGCGCCGGTCCGCGCTATTATTTCTCCCCGCTCAACCCTGATCTCGTTCGGAGCGAGCCGGAGATCTACATCGTATTTCCCTTCCGCCTGCTGGGCGGCTTTAACCCTGTTTTCTATCTCTTCGGAAAATGCCGACAGATGTCCGTAAAGTGTGAACGTCGAGTCGTCGTGACGGAGAACGATTCTCTTCCCGTAACCGAACGGCGATACGGAAACGCGGTAGACATACCCGGATTTTGCCGCGTAGACCGGATAGCCTATCTTTCCGTTTGTCGAGATATCCACTCCTCCGTGGAAATGCGAGGCGCGGTAATCCGCGAAGCCGGAGTTGATCCGGTGGGAAGCATCGGTGGGGAAGAGATAAGTTTCTACGCCCTGCCCGTCGGGGGTACTGTTTCCGGCGCGCGCCGGCGAAGAGGTTAGAATCAGGGCGGCAATAAGAAAGGGGGTGAATCTCATCAAAGAAGATCGGGGCCGGGAGGGTTTTTGGTTCCGCCCGGTTCTGAGTCAGGCAGCTGCCCGTAAGATCCCGGCTCATCACGGCTGATTTCACCTACGTTCCCCGAAGCGGCGTCTCTCGCGAGGATCTCGGTTGCCAGCTCGAAGTAGGCCTGCGCTCCCTTGGAGTTTATGCTGTAAAGAAGGGCGGGCCTTCCATAAAAGGCCGCTTCCGCCAGCGTGGAATTCTTCGGGATGACCGTCTTGAAAAGGAACTTCGAGTATCGTGAACGGAGTTCGCGCCCCGTGATCTCGGCGATCTTCGTGTTCGGCTCAAACATCGTGAGCAGGATCCCTTCGACATATATCTGCGGGTTGGCTACTTCGCGTATCCATTTGAGATATCTCATAAGTCGCATCACGGCGTCGAGAGAAAAATGACTCGCACGCATCGGTATGATTACGGAATTCGATGCACAGAGGGCGTTCGTCGTAATGCCCCGAAGCGTGGGCGGGCAGTCTATTATCACATAGTCGTATTGATTCTCGATATCGCGAAGCGCGATCCTCATGACCGTCCTGTTCTCGCTGAGACGGAGGAGGCGTTCTTCCATCTGAACCGTTGAGATATTTGAGGGAATGAAATCGAGGTAAGTAAGCTCGGTTTTATAAATGACACGGTTAAGCGAATGGGTGTAGTTGAAGACGTCGTAGAGTCCGCTCTTCACCTGGTCGGCGGTGTACCCGAGCGATATTCCGCTCGCGCCCAGTGTGTCGGCGTCGATGAGAAGTGTTTTCTTTTCGGCCGCCGCGAGGCTTGCGGCAAGATTGACGGAAGTCGTCGTCTTGGCTTCTCCTCCCTTCGGAATGGCGACCGAGATGACGCGCATCGTCAGCCAATCTCTATATCGAGCTGAGACGCAATAATTTGCCTCTCAATCAGTTCAGCGTGCAGCTTGTCCCCGCGGTTCAGTTTCGCCACACCTTCCGGCGTTCCCGTAAAAATGAGATCGCCGCGTTCGAGCGTGAAGAGCTGAGATATGAAGGCGATTACCTCTTCGATCTTGAAAATCGTGTTCTTGTAGCTCCCTTGCTGCCGGAGCTGGCCGTTCACAGTAAGCTTGAGCTCGAGTGAGTTGAAATCGACACCATCGACGGGAACCGCGGCAGAGATCGGAGCCGAGCCGTCAAATCCTTTGGAGATCAGCCAGGGGTTGCCGGCGTTCTTGAGCTCGGTCTGGAGGTCTCTGAGGGTCAAGTCCAGCCCTATGCCCATCGCCGTTATATATGAACGAGCGTCTTCTTTACGGATATTCTTCCCTTCCTTGCCGATAACGAAATAGATCTCCGTTTCATGATGAAAGTCCCTTGTCATCGCTGGGATACCGACCTTCGCGCCGCCATACACGATCGCACTGGAGGGTTTCATGAAAACCACAGGCCTTTGCGGAACATCCGACTTCATTTCGGCCGCATGTTTCGCGTAGTTCTTGCCGAGACAGAATATTGTCGGGACAATAATGTCTTCATTCGATTTGCTGAGATGCACCGTTTTCATGAAGTGAATATAAAGGGGGGTGGAGTTTTATTCAAGAAAAGGGGTACCGGCTTAGTTTCGGAAAGTCACAGGTACCTTGCGAAGGCTTCTACGGAGAAGTCATGCGAATTGGACGCATTAGTGGATTACACCGAAAGGACCTTCGCAAGGTTCTCTATAAACCCATTCCGCGCCTCGGTGTTACGCTCGCTCATTCCCTCGTGTTACATGCCGGGGTTGTCGGGTTGCACCGTTAGTTCCTTCTTGTAGCATCTCCGTCTTTTATGCTGCCGCTTCTCGAAGAATTTCCATTGAGACTGGACTTTCACGTTGGCTTCCAGCTCCCTGTTCGTCTCAACTTTCTCGATTCTGTTGTTTACAAACACCTTGGCGACTTCGTTGATCAGGATCGCGTTGACCCCTTTGTTCTGCAGATCGGGACGAACCGCGGTGAGGTAGAGGTCTGCGTTTGGGTTGTTCTTCATAGCCCTGAGTACGGGGATGAACCCGAACGGAAAGAGCCGCCCCCTGTTCTTCTGGAACGCCTTCGACAAGGAGGGCATCGTAATTCCAAACGCCGCCACTCTGCCGTTGCTATCCAGCACCACAGGCACATATTCCGGAAGGATGAAGCCGAAATACTGCTTCACGTACATATCAATCTGCTTATCGGACAATTCCACGAATCCATACAGGTCTTTGTAAGCCTGATTAAGGACCTTAAAGATCTCTTTTGCATAAGGGAGGAGTTCTTTGGCTTTTTTCACTTTGAGCACTTTAAGGTTATATCTCCTCGCGGCTATTTCCGCCACTCTCTCCACTTCGGGGTTTAACTCTTTCGGCGCCGTGACCTGGTATTCAACCCAGTCCGCGTCTTTGACGTATCCCGCATTCTCGATGTGTTGCGGGTAATACGGATAATTATAGAGAGCTCCCAGCGTGCTGACTTCGTCGAAGCCCTCGATGAGCGCGCCTTCTCCGTCCATATCCGTGAATCCCAGCGGAAGATC
>JAJYGB010000166.1 GCA_021785235.1 Bacteroidota bacterium | reverse complement strand
TTCCGATCTCTGGAATCGAACCCCTACTCCCTCACGTATGCAATCAGGAGGCTTGTCGCGATCGCGGGATCCGGCGCCATGAACACGCCTATCCTCGCGCTTGACGAGCCGACCGCGGGATTATCGCTTCGCGAGAAGAAATACCTCGGGAATCTCATTTCCCTTCTGAAGGGCCGCGGTAAAACCATAGTGATCGTAACGCACGACTTGAACTTTCTTCTCCCTTACGCGGACGATGTGCTGATGCTTCGTCGCGGTGAGGTTCAGTTCACCGGCAGGAGAGACGATTTGTTCGCGAGAGCAGACGCGCGGAAGGATATGCTTCGGTCCGGGATAAGCTACCCTATGTATGCCAGGATCTCATCCGCGGTCGGATCGGACGGGGTGCGCTTCACTGCTGAAGAGATTATTGACGGGTTGATAAAAAAAAGAGCCGGCACCACCCTGCGCACAAATGGGCAGCGCCAGCTCGAGGGGGCATAAACATACCATGGTCACCGTCAGCCTTTAGGATCGGCCGGCAGCATTTAGCTCCGTAAGCAACTCACTCTTGGTAAAACTTCTCCTATCGATAATACTCATCTTGTTCTCGTAATCCTTCAGTAATTCGGACACAGCCCTGACATTTTCAGGATCCGTCAGGAGAAGCGTTCTTCCCGCTTCCTTGCATGCCGAGATGACGCCCTCGGTGAGATTGGCCGGCTTGGCGTCCACAACAAGGACTGCGTCATCATCGCCGGCCACCCTTGCTTCCTCGACAGACTTTGGACTGACCCTCGTCGTCCTGAATCCGACTCCGTCCATGACAGCCGTAAACAGGTTATAGAGCTGGTCGTCGTCTGTCACAAATAGTATCTTCTCGTCGTCCGGCATACCGGCGTCAAATTCCCCCGGTTGTATCGGCGAGGGGTAGTTCGGGAGGTATACGACGACTGTGGTACCGTTGCCGTAGACGCTGTCGACCCAAATGGCTCCGCCGTGCAGCTCGACCAGCTTTCTGGTGAGGACGAGCCCGAGGCCGCTTCCGGAGTGGGCTTCCCCAAGCTGCACGAACGGCCTGAAGAGCTTGTCGATATCTTCCTTCTTTATCCCGACGCCCTTATCAATCACTTTCAATTCAATCCCGTCGGGGGATTTCGCCGCTTCCAGCCTTACGACACTTCCATCGGGGCTGTAATTGATTGCGTTATTCAGGAGGTTGTATAGTATCTGTTTTATTTTCACGGTGTCTGCGACGAAGACGTCCACGCCGTCCTCAAAGCGCGCCTCAAGCCGGACTTTTTTCCTTTCGAGCAGTGGCAGGAGGATCCGCCTTATGCTTTCGACGACTTCCCTGATGGAGAATTCCTCGACCTCGAGTTTCATATTGCCGGTTTCCACCTTGGCGAGATCGAGTATGTCGTTGATCAGGCTCAGCAAATGCCTACCCGCCGTCACTATATTCCCGCTGAACTCGCGAAAGATATCTCCGCTCAGGTCGTCGGCGTCGGAGTGAATTATGTCGGCAAAGCCGATGATCGAGTTCAGAGGAGTCCGAATCTCGTGGCTCATGTTCGCGAGAAACTCCGACTTGGATTTATTCGCCGCGTCTGCCCTCTTGGCATCCGCGGCAAGCCTGGCAGCCTGAGAGTGAAGACCGTGGATTTCCTTCTGCATCAAATCGTGGACTTCGAGGACCCTGGCAGCAATCATGAATGCCTCGATCGTGTCCTGGTTCGGTTTCAAAGCTACTATCGCGCCGTTCACCGTGTCACGCTCCATAAGCGGCACAACCAGGTACCCCTGCGAATTGATGAGGTCACGGCTCGGTAGGTCGGCGAGCAGAAGCTGCGGAACATTGATGATGAAACCGACTTTCTCGGCGACCTCGAACTTCGTCGTTTGGGGATCTCTCTTCACGAGCGCGACTCCGTCGGAACGGGTTGCATCCCTGAGCTCTTTCAGGTAGAGCCTTGTGTCTCCGGCCCCGAACAGATGCCGCGCCGCGTCGAGGAGTTGGCGGTATGTCAACATCAGGAATTGTGCGTTTTCCACAGGTTCAAATATTACAAGCTGCGCGTCGGCGGACCCCTTGATGACGGTCAACCTCGCACGAACTTTCAGCCCGTCACGCCTCATATATGTGAACTCACCCGGTAACCGCGAGGGAGACGGTGGGAGTCTCTTCATCTCGTCGGGCCTGATCGCTGAAGAGAGTATCTCGGCAACCTCGTCCGACTGCGCATTACTTCCGTCCAGTCCGAATATGCTGTAAAAGGCGTTGTTAATGTTGGAGATTTTATAATCCGGGTTCTGCCTCCTGTCGTCTGGTTCAAGGACGACGACACCCAAATTCAACTCCTCCAGCGCACCGAGGAGAAGCGGTTCGGTCTCTCCCCGCTCACGACCGCCTTCCTCTCCGACTGGAGAGAAGACGACGAACAAATCCCCCTCAATCTTCATTGTCACGACTCTTCTACCCGCTTTCGCGGTTGTGAAAATTGCGTGAACCTTGCCTGACTTCCGTAAATCATCGATCATCGCCGGCAGCTCGGCCCTTTCAAACGTCGAGGCGAACGTACCGCTCTCATGCACTACCTTGCCGAGACGATCGACGACCGCGTACGGCGTTCCGAGATTCTTAAGAGCCGTCCTGACCGCGCGGTCGGTCCTTTCGAGGACAAATCCGGAAAGCTTTTCCCTGATCAACTCCTGCATGAACCAGTACTCAGTATGTGGGAGCTCCACCGTGGTCCGCAGCTCTACCCTGCATGAGAACCCCTGGTCGTCCGCAATGAACGTGACGAGTTTGTCATTATGATGTGCCGTCCCTCCCGCCTCCTTTGGGGGCTTGTCGATGCGCGAGAGCGCACTGTCGATTCTTTGCAGGACGCTCGGTGCACGCTTGCTGTCATTTCCGTCCGATACCGAGAGTTCCCCAAATAAACTGCTATTGAAGTTTAGTCTGCTTTCGGCGGATTCATAGGCGCGCGCCAGAGAAGACAGGATGCCGCGGAGAGCATCTTCGATGGGGGAATTTCTCGGTATCCTCAGCCCGGCGACGGCTTTGATTCTCCTCGCCGACTCGAGCTCGGCTTCCAGGTTTTGCTGTCTCTTAAGAAACCAATAGACAATTGTCAATGACAGCGAAAGAACCGCGGCCGTAATAAGTATTGTCTCGCTCACAACTTGCCTCCTCGGAATTCAGATCAGCTTGAATACTCGAGCGCGTCGATTATCCAGCCGATATAGTTCTTGCGAAGGAGTTTTTCGGCAGCGTTTCTCATCCTGTCGGATTCTTCACCCGGACTACACTCTCCGTCCTTGGCCTGCATGTATTCCGGTTCAACGAACAGCGTCGGTACGCAACGCCTGATATTGTCGACCTTGTCATCTTCGGCAAACCGTGCATCGACGATAAACAGGTCCATGCGACTGGAAACGGCGTGCGCGGTCGCCTCTTCCACGTTATTGACGAATTCCAGCTCGTATTTGGAGTTTGGGAACGCCTGCGCCACTATCTTCAGCGTTTCCGGGTGTGGGATAAATACGAGTGTTCTGCAGACTAACGACATTTCAGTTTTTCCTTCACCCCCTCCCTTGCAAAAGCGTGCCACGATCCGGCGGGCGAGCAACCGGACGGGAAGCCTCAAGATCGGCTGTAATCGCACACTTTATATGATTTGGCGCCGCGCGGGGAAAGGAAAGAGATAACTAAATGAGTAAAGATTACAGCGTAGCCGGAAATATTACCGAGAGGGTTGGGGGATGCCGGGCTTCACAAACAGTACCTCTTCCCGATCTACAAATACCGCCCCCGGCTTTCCTTTGGCCTTTTTGACAAATTTCCTCATCGTATACGCGACTGGGACAATACCGCTGGTTCGTGCTTTGCTGTAGTGGGCGGCTATCCTCGCAGCGAACTCAAGGACCGATTTCTGAGGATAATCCCTGGAGCCGTTCCTGATGATCACGTGTGAGCCGGATACCCCCCGGGCATGAAGGAAAACATCGTTCGGTTTGGCGAATCCGAATGTTAACTGGTCGTTGTTCTTCGCGTCTTTGCCGACATAGATCTTGTAACCGTTTGTTTCGAACTCGCGGAAAGGTGTCTGGGCATATTCCTTTGCCTTCTCCGTTTTATCCATCAGAAGAAGCCGGTTATGGTCCGCACCGGTTTCGATTTTCTTCAACTCGGCTTCCACGGTCTCCAGCGATTTCTCAAGTTCCTCTTTTCTGGCCACCGCCTGCTTGTAAGACTCTCTCGCTTTCTTCGCCTTCTCGTAATAAGCCTGCGCGTTCTGAACCGCGCTCAATTCAGGATCAAGAAGAATCTCCTGACCTTTCTCGTGCAAAGAATAGGTCCCGGCTCCCTTTTCAATGTCGCCGAGGTGCTCCATTAAAATATCACCGTTCTTCCGGTATTTACTTTCCCTGTTGCCCGAGATGTCTTTCTCAATCTTCCCGATTGTGCTCTCAAGCTCCGCTTTCCTTTTGACGAGCCGGTCCATGACGCTGTCCTTCAACTCGACGTCACCCTTGTGCCTTTCGGCGTTGGCTGAGTAAGCAGCAACACAGGTATTGACTGAATCGTAGGCCGCTTCCCTTAGGGAACCGAGATGTCGCATTTCAATCAGGCTCATCATCACAGGATCGTCGCCGTCGTAATAGATACGCGGCCTGGGTTGAGAGAGCTCGCGAATCATTTGCGAGACCACATCATACAGAAGAGAGATCTGTGTGTCGCTGGCGACCGCATTCTTCAATATCTCCTCGTCGCCGGTCCTGTGGAATGCTTCCTTGACCAGCTGTCCGCCGAACCAGGGTATCACTGCGGCAAGTCTTTTAAGAGGGCTCCCGTCCGCCGCTTTGAAAGCCTCGACGAACTTCTCGGCGTTTTCCTCCCAGGCGGCATGGGTAGTTGAACCCTGTGGAATGCTGTCCAGCTTTTTCTTTCTCAGGAAGGCATCGACAACTCCACCGGCTCCGTCGAGGAGGTAAACGTTCGCGTGCGGGCCGAAGAGGTTGACCACCATGGAATTCTGATTCGACAGCCCGAGCACAACCGTCCTTTCGTTTGCAACCACTCCAAGCGAAAGAATTGTGGAGCCGACCGCATTCTGAAGGACATTGGCACCGGAATGTCGGCGTGGCGCGGCGCGCAGAAACATGTAGTTAGCTCTCGGTTTGCACGAAATGACAATCACATTTGGCTGCGAGCCCGATTTTGCGGCGATGATCTCGAGCGTATTTTCGACGCGGGTGTAGCAGGCTTCGATAAGCGAAGACTCGACATCGACCCGGATCTCATCCGCCAGCGCCTTAAGAGTATAGTAGTTGTTGATCATATGGTTTGATTCAAAATAACTTTCCGACCGCTTAAGTGCGACTCACTTTTGAAATGAGCCGCGCTTTCCTAAATTAACCTCATGAAGAATTACCCTGAACTTTACCTGCGCATCTGGAAAGCTGTAAAGGGAGTCCGCAAGGGCCGCGTCGCGACATACGGACAGATAGCGGATGTCTGCGATCTAAGAGGGCACGCAAGGCTCGTCGGTTACGCGCTGCATAATCTCCCACCGAAGTCCGGCGTGCCGTGGCACAGGATCGTAAACTCCAAAGGAATGATTTCGCTACGCACGCACACGAGCGGTCATGAACGGCAGAAACAATTACTTGAGCAGGAAGGGATTATTTTCAAAAACGGGAAAATCGATCTGGCAAAGTATGGAGCCGGGAGCCGTTCGGAGGGGAAAAACCGCAAAGCGCATAGAGCAAAGAGCGGCCGTATCGGAAAGCAGAACAAGATTTTAAGATGAACTCAAACAACACCAGATGCATTGCACTATGCTCTCTGCGCTCTGCACTATCCTCCTTGTCCTATGAGTGAAGAATACCCTGTCACGACCGCAGTGCGTGAGCTTAGAGCGAAAGGAGTTGCATTCGTGCCGCACCTCTACAACTACGTCGAGCACGGTGGAACGAGAGTTTCCGCGGAAGCGCTCGGCGTGCCGGAACACAGCGTGATAAAGACGATCGTCATGGAGACGGACGAAAAGAAACCGCTCCTCGTCCTGATGCACGGTGACCTGGAGGTATCGACAAAGCAGCTTGCCCGGGCTCTGGGGGTCAAGTACGTCGAGCTCTGCACTGCCGACGTAGCGCAGCGCCACACCGGCTACCAGTTCGGTGGTAGCAGTCCTTTCGGCACCAGGAAGCGGCTGCCTGTCTACGCGGAGGAGACGATCTTCGATCTCCATAAGATTTACATCAACGGCGGGAAGAGAGGATTCCTGGTAGAGATTGACCCGAAAGAGCTAATGAAAGTATTTGACGTGAAGGAAGTGCAAGTCGGAATCAAGGAATGATGAGATGCTGGAATATTGGAATGTTGTCCCGCTCATCAGAATCAAAATTGATTATGCGGGATCCCGTAAAGCGGGAGAAGGATGGATTGATGGATTACTGGATAAATGAATTTAGGATATTACCGCTCACTTCAAAGGATTGACAATCTTAACGGTCCGAATGATTTGACCTGCGTTTAAGTCTTCCGTGTAGAGGAATTCGCATTTCGCACTTTCAGCTGAGACAACGATGAGCGAATCCCAGAACGAAAGCTTGTATTGAAGACTCGCATCCACCGCTTCATTAATAAGATCCTTCCCCACGACAACCACCTCCATGTTCTCGAACATGTGAATAATACTCTTGACAAGGAGTG
>JAJYGB010000081.1 GCA_021785235.1 Bacteroidota bacterium | reverse complement strand
CGTCCGAGCTCGTCGCGTATCTGCTCCCTGCAGGAGGTTCCGCTGGCAAGAACTATTGTGCCGCCGCGCCCCTCGTAGCTCTTCTCGATTTGCAGGGCGAGATCATGACCGATGTTTTTGCTCATCTCGTAATATTCCTTCTTGTAACCGAAGCTCCCGGCCATTCCGCAACATTCGACGGTCGATGTCTCGACCGTCAGGCCCAGCATCCCAAACAACTCGGGTACCGCGGTCCCGGCCCCTATTCCTTTCATCTGGCAGTGGGCATGATAGAAAATCCTGGCCCGCGCCCCCTTGACTCGCTCCGACAAATCCCGGAGAAAACCGGCGTCAGCATTGGAATGCTTGTTCAGCCACTCGATCGGGTCGTACGTGTGCGCCTTGAGTTTGGCGAAAGCCTCTCCGTCGTCGATGAGTTTTGCATAGTCCAATCTGAACATGCTAAGCACGCTCGGCTCGGCCACTATGATTTCAGCTCCGTCTTCGATCAGCTTCTCCAAATACGCGGCCACTTTCCCCGCGCTCTTGCTCGCCGACTCAAGAAGGCCCTGTGACTGCGCGCTCCTGCCATCCTCCATTACCTTGCCCAAAGAAACCGGCAGCCCCAGCTTCTCAAACACTTTCACCGTTGCCATCCCGACATCGGCATTCTGATAGTTTGTAAAGACGTCCGGGAACAGCAGTATCCTGGGCCCACCGCCGGACGGCGCCGAAGGAAGCCTCGTCTTTTTGCGGTACTCTTTGTATTGCTGCGACAGCGTCTTCCCGGCAAATCGCGGGAGAGCCCGGCGCTTGTCGACACCGGCGAACTTCTCGAGCAATGTCCGCGCAGGCGGGAGATCGTTGATCCAGTTGGAGAGCGCCGGTGCGTATGAGGCAAACTTCGCGAGCGTCGAGAAGCTCCCGAAGAACTTCTTCTCAAGGGATGCCCCTCCCTCGCTCTTCATAAGGCGCTCTTTTATCACGTTGTTCAAGCGTGGTATGTCGATCCTTACAGGGCAGTTAGGAACACACCTCGAACATCCCGTGCAGAGCTCGGCAAACCGGCCGTCTGCCAGCTTGCCGGAGGTTCCGATGGTCCACGAGGCTCCGATTCCTCCGGTGTAACACTCGCCGCCGAACGCGTGACCGCCGACCGCCTGGAAATTAGCGCAGACATTCATGCACGCGCTGCAGCGTATGCAATACAGCGCCTCTTTCAAATCGACGTCTTCCCTCATCTTCATCCGGCCGTTATCAAGGAGCACAAGATGGAATTCCCTGACTTTATCGTCCCGCCCGTTGAGGTTCAGAACCGGGAGGGCAAGAGGCGGCTCGAGTATGTTCGTGTACGATGTCAGCGACTGTCCCGTACCGCTCGCGGCCAGCAATTCGATGAACGTTCCAAACTCCTTCTTGCTGGGGATAATTTTTTCTATCCCCGCTATCGCGATGTGAACCGCCGGCAATTGAGTCGTCAGCCGTATGTTGCCTTCACTTTCAACAAGAAGGATCGTCCCTTCCTCGGCGGCAACGAGGTTCGCGCCGGTTATCCCCACATCCGCCGCCAGGAATTTCTCCCTTAATATATCCCTGGCGAATTCGGTGAGCTGTTCACCGGTATCGAGCGGCTTGTCGGTTTTGAAATGATCTTTGAACAGCTTCGAGATTCGTTCCCTGCTCCTGTGAATCGCAGGAGCCACGATATGGGATGGCTGCTCCTTCGAAACCTGTAATATGAACTCGGCAAGATCCGTCTCGGCGACTTCTATCCCCGCCTCCTCCAGCACGCGGTTCAGTCCGATCTCCTCGGAAGTGATCGACTTCGCCTTGACGACAAGCTTCGCGCCGGCCGCCCGGCAGACTCCCCGGATATATTTCGTAGCATCATCTTTCGTCCTGGCCAGGAACACCTTTCCACCGCGCGCCTCAATCGACCTGGTAAGTTTATCTATCAGTTGAGAAAGATCCCGGATTGACTCTTCTTTGATTTCTCTTGCGCGGTCCTTCAGCTCATCGTACCCTTCAATCTTTCCGATCGCCGTGTACCTGTTTGTGTTGAAGGTCTGGGTGTTCAATCGAAGGGCGTCGCTTTCCACCTCGAGGGCCATTGCGATGGCCTTCCGCAGAGACTCCTTAGACGCCTTGTTGGCGACTTCCCGGGGGAGAATTTCAGCGCGGTGATTGTCGCTCATTTGCTCATTCCAGGACTATTACGTGAAGTTTTCCCGGCCCATGGACGCCGCGGACTAACGGACCCATGTCGGCTGTCGCGCTCGGCCCGGTAATGAATGAGAAACTGCGGCGCAGTCCTTCGCCTCCCAGAAATTCCCCGGAAAACAGGTCGCGGGGACGGGGGATGATCGTCCTGCCGTGAACCACCGCGATGTGTTTCCTGGTAAGACTGCTCGCGGGTCCGGACAGACTGCGGCCGATTGAGACGCAGACCGAGCCGGTGCTGGCGATACCGCAAAAGGCGTCGGTCACTCCCACCTTTAAAGTCCTCATCTGCTCTGCCGTCGGCTCGGATATCACTCTTCCGTTCTTCCTGAACGCAGCAAACAATTCCGGCGCGACATCATCGGCGGACGCAAAGAATATGAGACCGTCGTCGCCCGCCGCCCGCAGCAAAGCCTCACTGAGCCTGTCGGCGTCAGATGGGATCTTCTCGGCTGTCGCTGCCGCGCCGGCAACAGACCTGACGAATTGTTCGATCAATTCAGCCTGGGTCATTTGACAACTGCCGGTTCATGTTTCATGGATGGGTTCATCTCAGAAAAGCCGCGGCGACGCCGCCGTCGACGTTCAGGACGTTACCTGTCGACTTGTCAAGAAGCCCGCCGACAAAGGCGAAACAGGCGTTGGCAATATCTTCCGGATTGATGATTTCATTCAGAAGCGTCCGCTTCGCGTAGAAGCCCGGCAGTTCCTCCACTTTCACGCCGTAAGCTTTTGCCCGGCCTTCCGCCCAGGCGCCGCTCCAAATCTTGCTGTCAGTAATCACCGCATCAGGGTTCACCACGTTCACGCGAATCTTGTCCTTGCCGAACTCCGCCGCGTTGAGGCGGCTGAGGTGGAGTTGCGCGGCCTTCGCGGAACCATACGCGGCGTTGTTCGGGCCGCTCACGAGCGCGTTCTTGCTTACAATGTTCAGGACATCGCCGCCGAAGTTCTGCTTGCGCATCACTTCCAAACCCTTCTGCGTCACCAGGAACTGTCCCTTCACCATGACATCGTACTGCAAATCCCAGTCCTTCTCGGTATGCTCTTCCAACGGTTTTGAAATTGAAAGGCCTGCGCAGTTGACCACGATGTCTACTCCGCCGAATGCCAGCGAGGCTTCGTCAAATGCCTTCTGGACATCCGTCCCTTTCATGACATCGAGTTTCGTGCCGATAAAGACATCCTTGCCGTACTTCTTCTGGAACTCGGCTTTGGCCCCTTCAAGCCTGGACTCATCGTTGTCGCAGATGACTACGCATGCACTCTCGTCGGCGAATTTCTTCGCGATAGCTTTGCCGATGCCGCCGGCACTTCCCGTGATTAATGCCACTCTGCCGCTCAATGCTTTCGGCTTGGGCCTTCGTGACAGCTTCGCTTCCTCCAACAGCCAGTACTCAATATTGAAGGCCTCCTGCCTCGGCAGCGCGACATATTCCGAAATGGCTTCCGCGCCCTTCATCACGTTTATGGCGTTCACGTAAAATTCGGCAGCGACTCTGGCGGTCTGCTTGTCCTTAGCGAAGGTGAACATACCGACCCCCGGGTATAATATCACAACCGGGTTCGGGTCGCGCATCGCAGGACTGTCCGGATGCTTGCAGGAATTGTAGTAATCCGAATACATCTTCCTGTAAGCTTCGAACTGCGGGCCTATCTTCGCCTTCACTGAACCGGTGTCACTCGTGTCGTCACCGGCTTTTAGATCGAGCACCAGTGGGCTTATCTTCGTGCGCAGGAAGTGGTCCGGGCAGCTCGTCCCCATCTTCGCCAGCCTGCCGAGGTCCTTCGAGTTGACAAATTCCAGGACTCTCTCCTCGTCGGTGAAGTGGCCAACCATCCTCGTGTACGATGAGCAATACCCGCGCAGGACCGGAGCGAGCGACGCGGCCTTCTTCGCCCGTTCCTCCTTCGGAAGCGACCGGGTAACCGCGCCGCCGAAGACTGCCCGCTGCTTTTTTATTTCGCCGTCCAGGTACTCGGCGCTTTTTTCGATTACCTGCAGCGTGTTGACGTAGCAGTCATACGAAGTCTCTCCCCATGTGAACAATCCATGGGAAGCGAGAATAATTCCGCGGATACCTGGATTCTCATCGACATGCCGCCTCAGTTTGAGAGCCAAGTCAAAACCCGGGCGCTGCCATCCGAGCCAGCCTATGGTCCCACCGAAAAGTTCTTCCGTAATCCGTTTGCCGTGTTTCGATGCGGCGATCGCGATCGACGCGTCCGGATGGAGGTGGTCGATATGTTTGAATGGAAGGAACCCGTGCAACGGAGTATCGATAGAAGGAGCTTTGGAGCCGAGATCGAAAATGCAGTGGTTGAAAAGCTCCACCATTTCATCTTCATGGTCGAGTCCACGATAGACGCTCTTCAGATTCCTGAGGCGCTCGACGTATAGAGCCGCCAGGCCACCTTTTGTCATGGTTCCCAGGTCGCCGCCGGAGCCTTTAACCCACATCACTTCGGTATCCTTCCCGGTCAGCGGATCTTTGCCGGTAGCCTTGCATGACGTGTTCCCGCCGCCGTAGTTTGTGAGCCTAAGGTCCGCGCCAAGCAGGTTAGACCGGTACACAAGAAGGGCGACTTCATCGCCGGCGAGCGCACCGGCCCTCTTGTCATCCCATAGATAGCTCACTTTCTTGAACTGTTTCTTGTTTACAGACATCTCATTAACCTCTCTAAAGACTTATTTTCATTTGATAATAATGCCCACAAGGGATCAAAGCTCATCGGGCGTATTTTAAATTACACGGGTTCCGGTTTCCTGTTAAAAAATGTCAGCAGAAAGCCGCCCGCGATAAGGATAGCTCCCCACCAAATGCTGATATGCATTCCGCGAAGGGCTATATCCAGGTGTATCGGAAAAAAGAAATAATAAACTCCGGCAGCCAATACAAGACCGCCGATTATCATCATGACCCAGCCGACAAAATACCACATCGGCTTCATTTGCACCGCGTCGTCAATCATAGAGATTTCCTCCCTTTGAGATTACCATAACCAGATATTCAAACCGACCAGGATAACGAGCGTGATGGATGCCCAAAAGACCGGCTGTTTAAGAAGGGGAACTTCAGCGACTTCCACCTCTTTAGTAAGGCCCCGGACTAACCCGACCAATTCACTCTCCGGACGCTTCCTGGTAAAAGTGCTAACCCCCATCGCGATCCCCGAGCTGATCAACCATGCCCACAACGCACGCCAGAAATTCGCGGCCATCGGGCTTGCCTGTCCGCCTGGAGCGATCGCTCCAGGCGTTATCCATCCGAGCTGAAGCGCCATGAACATCGCGAAAGAGACGAGAGTCCCGATCAGCATTCCCCAGAACGCACCGTCGGGAGATACCCACTTGACGAACATACCGAGGAGTATCACGGCCACCGCCGGCGCGAGTATCCAGGAGGCGATCGCCTGGAGATAATCGATTATCGTCGGCATGCTTCGCGCCCAGTAAGCGCCTATGATGCTGAGAAGAATTCCGACTACCGTTGCGACCCGTCCCATCCAGATAAGATGTTTTTCGGAGGCGGTTTTGTTAATTACCGACTGATAGATGTCATAAGTCCAGACCGTATTGAAAGCGCTCATGTTGCCGGCCTGCCCCGCCATGAACATCGCGATAAGCGCCGTTACTCCGACACCGACGAGTCCCGGCGGGAAATAGCGCATCATCAATAGCGGGATCACGGAGTCGTAATTGATCTTGCCGCCTGTTTGCAGTAGCGTGAAGCCGCTGTGAGGATCACGCATGAGAGCGAGCCCGACCATGCCGCTCCCGACAACCACGAAGCCGAGGAGGATTTTGAAATACGAACTTATGATCGGCGCCATTCTCGCCGAGCGGACGTCTTTCGCCGAGAAAGCGCGCTGGATGATAAGAAAATCTGTGGTCCAGTACCCGAATGAGATCCCAAACCCGAGTCCGAAGATCAGCGCCGGCCAACCAAGCTGCATCGGGTTATCCGCGGCGCTGCCCGTTATCGACCAGAGGTGTGTGTACACTTGCGGAAGACTCGCAAAAGCCTTCGAGGCACCGCCGAGGTCCACGATGCCGAGTATCGGCAGAAGGAGTATTCCTCCCCAGATGAGGAAGAACTGTATGACTTCCGTGAATATTGCCGACATGAGACCGCTCAGCGTAATATACAGGGCAACGAATCCTGCCGACAGCCAAATGCTCATATCCCAGTTCCACCCGAGAAACGTCTTGAGTACCAGGGCGAGCGCGTAGAGAGAGATGCCCGATGATAGGACGGTCATGACGGAAAAGGAGATCGCGTTCAGGACGCGCGTCTTCTCGTCATAACGCTCTTTGAGGTATCCCGGCGTCGACTTGATCCGGCCGCTGTAATAGAAGCGCATCATGAACACGCCGAGAAACAGGATCGCCGGTATCGCACCTATCAGGTAAAAGTGCATGGCAAACAGGCCGTACTCGGCACCTTGTCCGGCGTATCCGACAACTTCCAACGCCCCCATGTTTGCCGACATGAATGCCACACCGGCCACGAG
>JAJYGB010000324.1 GCA_021785235.1 Bacteroidota bacterium | reverse complement strand
TCGAAGTGAAAGGGAACCGGTTGGTGAACGCGAACGGAGACACCGTCCTGTTCCGCGGCGTGTCGATCGCCGACCCGGACAAGCTCGAGCAAGAGGGGGTGTGGAACAAGAAACTTTTCATCAAGGCGAAAGAGTTCGGCGCGACGCTCATCAGGATACCGGTGCACCCCGGCGCCTGGCGCGCGCGGACACCCGGTAAGTACATGACGCTCCTCGACCAGGCGGTACAATGGTGCACTGAAGAAAGCCTGTACGTCATCATAGACTGGCATTCAATAGGGAACCTCGAGCAGGGCCTTTACGAAGAAGCATCGTACTTCACCTCGGTGCAGGAGACATTTAATTTTTGGCTCACCATGGCGCGTCACTTTGCCGGTAATAGCACAGTCGCCTTCTTCGAGTTGTTCAACGAGCCGACGGCCAATTTTGGTCAGCTCGGCAATTTGTCGTGGGAAGAATGGAAGACGATAAACGAGGACCTGATAAAACTCATAAGAGCCAATCGCAATAACAGCATCCCACTCGTAGCCGGGTTCGACTGGGCCTACGACCTTACTCCGCTTAATTACGCTCCAATAAACGCGGAGGGAATCGCTTACACAGTCCATCCCTACCCGCACAAGCGCACCCCGCCGTACGAACCGAAATGGGACGAAGATTTCGGTTTCGCCGCGGAAACGTATCCCATCGTTGCCACGGAATTGGGCTTCACGTTGGGGAAGGGCGGCATGGAAGACAATGGGGAGTATGGCAAGGCGATAGTCAATTACATGGAAGGGAAACATATAAGCTGGGTCTGGTGGGTGTTCGATCCGTTGTGGCGTCCGACTATGCTCCAATCGTGGAAAACATTCGAGCCGACGGACAACGGGAAATTCTTCGAGGCGGCGGCACATGGTAAAATTCAGCGCCCTGACTCAACCGCGGGGAATTAGCCCGCTATCGGGAGAATTTCCGGATGCAATCCACCCGGCGAAAAGCTCAACAGTCCTGGACGATAATCTCCGGGCTATTTCATCTACGTCAAATTCTCATTACAATAAATGGCTTGTTTTCCAGTCCGACCACATCAGAGAGACGCACGGTATCGTACGCAAGCCTGTTAAACGGAAGGAGAAGCTATGAAGAAGTATTTTTCCCTGTTTTCAACGCTGGTAGCGGTCATCGCGATGGCAAGTGCGGTCGTGGCACAGAGCGGCAAGACCGCCCAGTCCAATGTTCACCGGGAATGGTGGGATGAGCGCTTCCCGGGATTCCCTCCGAACACAAACCAGACGCTCCCCTTAATAAGAGTAGAAGGGAACAGGTTCGTCAATTCGCTCGGTGATACGGTTCTTTTCAAGGGATTGTCTGTTGCGGATCCGACAAAAATTCTTGGCGACGGGCACTGGGACAAGGCTTTCTTCGTGAAGGTGAAGGAGACGGGCGCGATGATAGTCCGCATCCCGGTTCATCCGGTTGCCTGGCGCGGCGAAACTCCCGCGAAGTACCTGAAGCTTCTGGACCAGGCGGTCGACTGGTGCACTGAAGAGAGCCTCTACGTCGATATCGACTGGCATTCAATAGGCAATCTCGAAGAAGGGCTGTTCCAGGATCCCATGTACACTACTTCTCTGGAGGAGACATATAACTTCTGGCGAACGATCGCCATGCACTTCGCCGGCAACAACACCGTGGCGTTCTCGGAGCTGTTCAACGAGCCGACCGATTTCCGCGGGATGCTCGGGAATCTGTCGTGGGATAAGTGGAAGACAATCAACGAAAATCTGATCAAGCTTATAAGGGCATACGACAACAAGAGCATTCCGCTTGTCGCCGGGTTCGATTGGGCTTACGATCTGACTCCACTCCACTACGCTCCCATCGACGCGCAGGGAATCGGATACGTGGTTCATCCATACCCGCATAAGAGGACCCCGCCGTACGTGCCGAAGTGGGAAGAAGATTTTGGGTTTGCCGCCGATACTTATCCGGTCGTCGCCACCGAGCTGGGCTTCACGCTGCCCGACATGCAGGCCAACCTCGACTATGGCAGGACCATTATGGAGTATTTCGAAAAGAAACACATAAGCTGGATCTGGTGGGTCTTCGATCCCAACTGGGGGCCGCCTATGTTCACCTCGTGGAAGACTTATGATCTGACCGCAGGCGGCAAGTTCTTCGAGGAGGCTGTCCATAACCAAATACCGGGAATGGACTCGACATCCACCCATTGATGGAGATTTATTCTAGGCTCCGGTTCACGCTGGATCCGCGGTGGCCGGAGCCAGGACACCTCGAATTCCGGATCGGCGCCGGTTGGATAATCGGCGACATCGGGGGTTCGAAATGGACATAACATTCGGCAGGAGGGTCATCCCATGAAAAAACTGCTGTTGATGATTATTTTCTCGATTATGAGCACCCTTGTCACCAACGCCGCACCGCGCTCGCATGATCCGATCTCTACTCAGGATATTGCCTGGGTCGGGAGTGCTGGACGCATGACTCTTCAGTTCAATAGCGGCTGGAAATTCATCAAAGGAGACATAAAGGACGCCTCGCATGCCGATTTTGTCGACGCGCAATGGAGCACGGTCTGTCTCCCTCACACATGGAACAATCTCGACGGCCAGGACGGTGGAAATGACTACTACAGGGGCCCGGCATGGTACAGAAAGTCTTTCACCGTGCCGAAGGAATTCGACGGTAAAATGGTCTTCGTTCGTTTCGGCGCCGCCGGCTTCGTGGCTGATGTGTATGTCAATGGCAGATTCGTGGGGGAACACAAGGGCGGCTTCGCCGCTTTTGTCTTCAATATTACGGGCTTCCTGAGACCAGGAGAGACAAACGTAATCGCGGTGAGGGTCGACAATACCGCGCCCGACAAATCCAGAGAATTCCAGATCGCGCCCATCAGCGCCGACTTCACTATGGAGGGCGGGCTCTACCGCAGAGCAAGCCTCATGCTGACAAACCCGGTGCACATATCCCTCACCGACTACGCATCTCCGGGAATATTCATCACTCAGAAAAAAGTCACGGATAAATTCGCGGACTTGCGGCTAACCACCATTCTGAGTAACGATTCCAGGTCGGCGGCCGATGTGGTTGTCAAGTCGGCCGTGTACGATAGCGAAGGCGGGGTTGTGAAAGAAGTTGAGGCCAGGTCGAAAGTCGGTCCTTATGTCGGTAATAAGGTCGACCAGGAAATGACCATCAAAAACCCGCATTTATGGAACGGAAGGATCGATCCGTATCTTTACACGGTCGTCGTGTCCGTCTATCATGATAATAAGCTTGTCGACAGGGAGGAGCAGCCGCTCGGACTCAGGTACTACAGGGTCGACCCGGACAGCGGCTTTTACTTGAACGGCCAGCCGTACAAACTCCACGGTGTTGCGCTTCATGAAGACAGGAAGGATGAGGGCCGCGCCATAACGGACGCGGATCGTCGCCAGGAAATGAGGGATATCATCGCCATCGGCGCGACCATGATAAGGATGTCCCACTACCAGTACGGCCAGGAGATGTACAGGCTCTGCGACAAGTACGGCATCGTCGTCTGGACGGAAATTCCGCTGGTCAACCAGACTGTCGATTCGAAATCGTTTTCTGAGAACGCCGAACAACAGTTGACCGAACTCATTCGCCAGAATTACAACCACCCATCGGTTTTGTTCTGGGGCATCTTCAACGAGATTCATAACGTGAGGGGTCCTGATCCGCTGCCCCTTGTCCGGAAACTCAATGAGCTGGCTAAGAAGGAGGACCCGACGAGACCGACGACATCCGCATCGGACGACGAAGACTCGACGAATTTTGTTACGGATGTGCTCGGCATGAACAAGTACTTCGGGTGGTACTATGGCAGCGCGCGCGATCTCGGCACTTATCTTGACAAGTGGCACAGTGAACACCCGAACCGCGCCATTGGCCTCAGCGAATACGGCGCCGGCGGCAGTGTTTACCAGCACGAAGAACTCCCGGCAAACCAGCCGCGCACCGACGGGCCCTGGCATCCGGAGGAATACCAGACGGAATTTCACGAAATAAGCTGGAAGGCAATCGAGTCAAGACCCTTTATCTGGTTTTCAACACTATGGAATATGTACGACTTCGCCTCCGATTCCAGGAGGGAAGGTTTCAGGCCGGGTATCAACGACAAGGGAATTATAACTCATGGACACGAGACGAAGAAAGACGCCTATTACTGGTACAAGGTTAACTGGAACCCCGAGCCGATGGTCCACATCAACAGCAAGATGTTCACGGTCAGAGATACCCCGCTCATCACCGTCGAAGTATATTCAAATGCCAGTAACATCGAACTCTTTCTCGACGGCACTTCGCTCGGTAAGAAGTCCAGCGAAGACCACCGGTTCTTCTGGAGGGATGTAAAGTTGAACGCGGGCTCCAATAGTGTCAGGGCGGTTGCTTTGATTGACGGCAAAGAATATTTTGACCAGTGCTGGTGGAGATTTGGGAAGTGAGAGACAAGAAGCCAGAGGCAAGAAATGAGAAATAAGAAATAAGAAAAGAGATGTCAAGTGCATCTGACCCTCAGCGACTAGTTACGAATAACAGATAGCAAAGGAATAGCAATGCATAAACCGGATGACAATCGTTACGAGAAGATTAAATACAATCGATGTGGTCGAAGCGGAATCCAGCTCCCCGCGATCTCCCTGGGATTCTGGCACAATTTCGGAGGGGTCGATGTGCTGGAGAACTCGCGCGCCATGGCGCGGCATGCTTTTGACCTTGGGATAACACATTTCGATCTCGCGAACAATTACGGCCCTCCCCCCGGATCGGCCGAAGAGACCATGGGATACATTCTGAAAAACGACCTACAGGGCTACCGCGATGAACTCATAATTTCATCGAAGGCAGGTTACGGGATGTGGCCGGGCCCGTATGGCGACTGGGGTTCGCGGAAATTCCTCGTGGCCAGCCTGGACCAGAGCCTGAAGCGCATGGGACTCGACTACGTCGATATTTTCTACCACCATCGCCCCGATCCCGAGACTCCGCTTGAAGAGACGATGGGTGCCCTCCGTGACATCGTGCGGAGCGGCAAAGCGCTTTACGCTGGTATATCGAATTACCCGGCCGAACTGACGAAGAAGGCCGAGGAGATCATGAAATCGATGGGAATGCACATCCTCATCCACCAGCCGAAGTACAGCATGTTCGAGCGATGGATCGAAGACGGTCTTCTGAAGGAGTTGAGGGATGACGGAATAGGCTGTATAGTCTTCTCCCCGCTGGCCCAGGGGCTACTGACCGACAAGTATTTAGAGGGCATCCCCGCCGACTCGCGTGCCGCGAAACCGACCGGCTTCCTCCGGCCCGAACAAGTAACGAGCGAGAAGATTGCCATAGTCCGCAAACTCAACGACATGGCCAAGGCCCGCGGCCAGAAGCTCGCCCAGATGGCGCTTGCCTGGGTCCTGAGGCACAAGGAGGTCACCTCGGCGGTTATCGGCGCCAGCAAAGTCAGTCAGATCGACGATGCGGTGAAAGCGTCCGGCAGCCCGGCATTCAGCCAGGAAGAATTGAAGAAGATCGATTCAATACTCGCCGGCAAATAGAGGCTCCGTCCCGTTCGGCCGCCGGGCCGCTACGAGGAGATCGATTATTGTTTTTGTCTATATGGCCGGTTACTTTTACGCGGAGGATAAGGCTGGATGACCTTGTGGGCGCGTTCCTAAGCTGTCCTCCACTTGTTATCTTATTTCCGTAGATTGATTCTATCTCTAATTGAACGGAAATCATTTCCGGAGTGCCATTGCTAAAATTCGTTCCACGTCCGTACAAGCTATTCAACAAGATCCAGTATTATGAATGGGGAACCAGGGACGCGCACGCCTTCATACCGGAATTTCTCGGCATAGCGCCGCAACCGGATACACCATATGCCGAGCTATGGATCGGCGCTCATCCGAAGGCCCCTTCCGAGATTCAGATAGATGACAGACGCGTACCTTTGAATGAAATCATCGCGGAATTCGGAAGAGATAGCCTCGGTGAGTATGTATCGAAGAAATTCTCGGGCAGGCTCCCGTTCCTCCTGAAGGTGTTGTCGGCTGCCGAGGCGCTCTCGATCCAAACACATCCCAACAAGGATCAGGCCGTGAAGCTTCACGCCTCTTATCCCGATAAATATCCCGATGATAATCACAAGCCCGAAACTGCCATCGCATTGGATTCACTGACCGCGCTGGTCGGATTCAAACCAGCGGCGAAGATAGCCGCCACACTTCGAGCACTGCCGGAGTTGCGTGAGTACGCGGAAGGGCGGCTGATCGACCGCTTGATGGAGTCTGAAAAGACAGGAGATCTTGAAAAAGCGATCAGGGAGCTCTATGCCGATATAATGCGGAAGGCGGAAGATAAAGAGAAGCTATCATCTTGCGTGATTAAGATCAGGGGACGCCTGGCGCGCAAAACATCTCCGGCTCCGGAGGAAATCCAGTTTCTGAAGCAGTACGATGTTTATGGAGCCGATGTCGGACTTCTCTCGTTTTTCTTTTTCAATCTGGTTCACCTCAAACGGGGGCAGGCGATTTTCACCGACGCCGGCGTGCCGCACGCTTACATCAAAGGCAATATCGTCGAATGCATGGCGAATTCCGACAATGTCGTCAGAGCCGGTCTCACAAATAAATTCAGAGACGTGGAGACGCTTCTCAATATTTTGAAATATGAATTCAGGGATTGTGAAATATTGAATTCCGGGCAAAAGATGGATGAGTTCACCTACAAAACGAAAGCCGAGGAATTCCAAATCACCAGGTTCAAAAAGGAAGCCGGTTTCA
>JAJYGB010000601.1 GCA_021785235.1 Bacteroidota bacterium | reverse complement strand
AGATCCAACGGGTACATTTACTCAAGGAAAAAAGGCAAACACTTGCGGAACCCCGAGCTTATGTGGCAGCTTGGGCAGACAACCAGTCCATTCCATATAAATCGTAAAGGAAGGCTGCAGACCTTCCATTCACGTGAGCTTAATCTGAACGAGTCCCGGTCGTTGAGGGGCTAACGGAATGAGAACCATTTGTCGTGAAAGGAGCTTCGCAAATGAAGCGGTCGAGAAGTAGCTATGTGTTGCCATTTGTAGTCGCCGTTATTTTGAGCCTCACAGGCTTGACTCTGCATCCAGGTGGAAATGGCTCAGCTGAGCTTTCAGTAAGTGCGTGTCTCCCTGTGGATCAGGGTTCCATGGCGGGACATGGCGATTTTCGTTTTTCAAACGTCGCCCTGGTAAGTCATATCACACACGACTTCATTACGTTGATCGACCTGTCCAATAATGAGGTGGTGGATACGATTCATGCCGGAGAAGGCACTGATTTCACCGCAAGAGTTCCTGGGAAGGACGAATTGTACATAGCAGATTTCAATTCAAATGACATTGCGGTGGTTGACGGCCAACGGATGAACAAGCGGACGAAAATTCCAGTCGGCATCCATCCCGTCTGTGTCAGCTTCACGCCAAATGGGAAGACTGCCCTCATCAGTTATCAGTCACAGGACGGGTTGTGGTTCATGGACACGAAGACTCACGCGATCACGCGGAAAATATCTGATGGGACCGGCATGATATACTATCTAAAGAGTCGCAATCTGTTTTACCAGCCCGCGATCTTCCGGCCGTTTGTGCATATCATCGATCCGGTCAGGCAGGAAATCATAAAAAGTGTATGGGTCGGCGGACGTCCGATGAGCCTCGCGTTCACGCCCGACGGAAAGTTCGCGTATATACCGAACTATGATCTCAATGAAGTGCAGGTGTTCAGCACGGCCCTCGACAGCGTTGTGAGAGTTATACCTAAGGTGGGCAATCCGAGGGGAGTAGCGATTTCTCCGGACGGTAGGTATGCACTTGTCACAAACGTCACGTCGAATACGCTCACGGTTATTAACATCGACAGCAATTCGGTTGTCAAAGTAATAGCTGTTGACAGGATGCCCACCGATGTCGCCGTCAGGCCGGACGGGAAGTACGCATACGTCACAAATCAGGGATCGGGATCAATTTCGGTGATCGATATGGCTGGGCTCGATGTCTCCGCCCATATAGAGGTTGCGGACGATCCGATTTCAATCACGATTCCCAATTGACATCGGAAATATCTCAAGGAATTTCCCTCGCAAAATTTAGCCAACGATGTTGCACTTAAGCGCGGCTCGAAATAACTTCATCGAGCCGCGCAGGGGCAGACTGGTCTCTCCTGTCCGCCAAGCTAAAGGTGTTCTGAATCATTCCAATTGAGAATTCAAAAGCAAGAATTTAGAATTAGAATATGACCTGGCAGGAAGCGTATCGCATACTAGAATTGTCCAATCCGAAAACTCTCGAAGAAGTTCGTGAGGCGTTTAGCATACAGGTTAAAGCGTGGCACCCCGACAGGTTCGAAGGAGACGCCAAGATGCAGCGAATCGGAACCGCGAAGATGAAGCTCATCAATGAGGCGTTCAGTTTTGTGAAGAAGAACTGGATGGAGCGGATCGCGTTCACTGTCCCTTACGAATTTCCGAAAGCCGCCGAGCCCGTGAGTTATGTAAAGACCGGGCCGCGTGACATCATCACGGTGCTTGAAAAAGAGACTTCGAAGGCAAAACGAAATAGGCTTATTGTCGGCGCCAAGCGTGTCCACGAATATCTGGGCGATGCGACGCTGACGGTGACATACTCCGACCATCGGTCGCGAGAAATGAAACTGAAGGTCGGTGAATCTGCGACTGTCGAGTTCGGCCGGTTAGCGCGCTTTGAGATCAGGCTCCTTCAGGTGAGGCAGGTTTACAAGTCCAAGCGAGGCGTGCCGTTCCCGCTCTTTTTCTCGGCGGCGGATCTTACGGTTACAAGGCTGGACGACTAGCGGAATGGGCATTGCAAATGTTGAAAAGAAATGAGTAAGGAAATGGATGGTACAAAGCGTTCCGACATAAAACCCGGCCTGAAGGTCGCCATAGTCCTCAAGCAGGACCAGCGGACCGGCAAGCTGACTGAAGGGATTGTTAAGGATATCCTTACTAACTCTTCGACTCATCCACACGGGATAAAGGTCCGCCTCGAATCTGGTGAGGTTGGCAGAGTTAAGAGGATTGACGGGTAATGGAACCCGTAGAAGTCTCCGCACTCTAAGCTATAGTCATCTCTTCGCCCATCAGTCCAAATCATGCCCGCGTTGATTTGTTTGATTCGCTTGATGCAGCCATTAATCCGAAAATACATGATTCCATTATTCAACGATCCCTTTCCACTCGTGATTCGTTGCTTCTCTCGCCATGATAGCCTAGATTTTGTCTGCATGTCCAGTCAGGAAAATTTTCAATTGAGACCGCCGCTTTGTCCGTATCATCTTCGGGCAGATTCGGCAATTCACAAACATTATTCACAATTCTCCAAAAAGGGGATGACTCAATGAATGAAGAAGCTATCCAGGGGCTGAAGCCGGAAAGAGTGTGGCATTATTTCAAGGAGATCAGCGCGATCCCGCGCGGCTCAAAGAACGAAAAAGCGGTTCTCGAATATATCAAGAAGACCGCCGCGGCGATGGGGCTGAAAGTTAAACAGGACAAGGTCGGAAATGTTGTCGTTTCGAAGCCGGCAAGTCCGGGAAAAGAACATTCCACCACGGTTGTCCTGCAGGTGCACACCGACATGGTCTGCGAGAAGAACCGTGAAGTGCAGCACGATTTCCTGAAGGACGGGATAAAATTTCACAGGGAAGGCAACTTCATCAAGGCAGAAGGAACCACGCTCGGTTCCGACGACGGCATCGGCGTCGCCTCTCTTCTCTCGCTTCTGGAAGATAAGTCGCTTGTTCACGGACCAATCGAAGGACTCTTCACAATCGACGAGGAAACAGGTCTTACAGGCGCGAACCACATTGAGCCCGGATTCATTACCGGAAAAATCATGATGAATCTCGATTCCGAAGAGGAGGGCGTACTTTACATCGGCTGCGCCGGCGGACTCGATACGACGATCAACATCCCGGTCAAGAGAAAAGCGGTCACCGGCAAGAATGCGGTTCTCAACTTGATGATCCGCGGTCTGAAAGGCGGACATTCCGGCGTCGATATCCATCTCGGCCGCGCCAACGCGATTAAGCTAATGACCAGGACTCTGCTGGCCATCGATTCGAAGATAAAGATGAAGCTCGTCTCGATAGAAGGCGGAAGCAAACACAACGCCATCCCGCGCGAGGCTGAGGCAGTCATCATCGTGCCTGCTGCCGATGAAGCTAAGGCGGAGAAGGCTGCGGCAGAATGCGAACAGAATTTCAGGAACGCATTCGCTTCGACCGATCCTGAGGTGAAGGTGCTTGTCGAGAAAGGTAAGAAGGCGAAGCCCGCCTTTGACGATAAGTCGAAGCTGGCGGTACTCGACGCGTTGAACGCTCTGCCGCATGGGGTCATAAGAATGAGCAGCGATATCCCTGACCTGGTAGAGACGTCGACTAATGTAGCGGTGGTTAAGACTTCTGCCGCAGGCGTCTCGGTAGTTACCAGCCAGAGAAGTTCAATCGAGTCCGAAAAAGAAATGATCGCCTCACATGTCGCGTCTGTTGGAAAACTCTCCGGCGGGAAGATCAAACCGAGCGATGGCTACCCTGGGTGGCAGCCAAACGTCGGTTCAGCCGTTCTTAAGAAAGGCAAAGAAGTATACAAGAGTCTTCACGGGAAGGAGCCTGAGGTGAAGGCGATTCACGCCGGACTAGAGTGCGGTATCATTAACGACCGCGTTGGCGGAGGGGTCGATACGATTTCGTTCGGTCCGACGATAATTGGCCCGCATTCGCCGGATGAGCGCGTCGCTATTGACAGCGTGGAGAAGTTCTATAAGTACCTGACGGAGTTTGTTAAGTCTGTCGCGTGAATAGGTTATAGGCAAAGAGGCGCAGGACGGGATTGTCCGCCCTGCGCCTGGCTTTCCAGTAGTCATTGGGATTTGTTCACGTTCGCATCGGAGAAATGTCGGAGGGCATGCTCCGTCGTATTGCACGACAATGTTATTCGATAGAGTCGGTCTACAGTCTAGGAGAAGTCAAACAGGGAGATGCTATGAGGTTTGCGGGAATCTACGGAATAATCGTGGGTATATTGATTTTTGCTGAATGGTTTTACTTTCTATTGACGGCACAGGTCCCGGAACTTGATGCCGTGCCTTTCGAAACCGTTTTTCATCTTGCCGCCGAATTTCTGACGTCCATGATAATGGTAGCGGGCGGCGTCGCGGTGCTTCGTCGGGAACCGTGGGCGTCGAGAGTGTATTATTTAGCTTCGGGAATGCTGCTCTACGCGGTGATCAATGGGGTGGGCTATTTCGTCCAGCTTAGAGAATGGTCGTTCGTGGCAATTTTGGCAGTTCTGTTTCTCCTAACCGTTGTTAGCGTTGGGAAAGTGGTCAGGGCCGTGAAAGCCTGACCGCCCACGCTGCTCATTCTATTCCAACCATGACTAAAATGAAAAAAGAAAATAAAAGAAAACGCGTCTACGAACTGGAAAGGATCGGCAATGCCAGAACCGTTCAGCTTTACGCCGATGGATTTGAATCGCTGACCAGGAAAGAAAAGATTTTCGCTTACTACATGGCCAAGGCCGCTATTGCAGGCAGGCCCGTCGCTATCGACCAGACGAACAGATACGCCATTCAGATCATGCATCTTTGCGAAGAATTGCTCAGGAATCCGAAGGGAATTCCCGCGAAAACTCTGAAGGCGATCGGCGAGTACACGAAATTGTTCTGGATCAATAACGGGATGTACGACCACAATACTGCGAGGAAGTTCGTCCCGGCGTGCGCCCCGGCTGAATTCGAGAAAGCGCTGCGCATCATCGCCGAAAGAGAGAAGGACTCACGCGATGCTAAAGAGCGCCGCATACAGACTTTCCGAGAAGTCAGGCGAGCCATCTTCGACCCGAAGTATATGGCTGTCGTAACAGATAAGACTCCGGGGCATGACTTCATTGCTCAAAGTGCAAATAATTTCTACGAGGGGCTGACAACCGCCGAGGTCGCCGGGTGGGCACGCAAAGGAAACGAGAAGAATCCTCTCAATTCCAAGGTGATTAAGAAGAATGGCAGGATGGTAGAACTTGTATGGCGTGCAGGGAGCGGTTCAATACCGGAAGGGCTGTATGCCCGCCAGCTCACCGACGTAATATCGAACCTCGAAAAGGCGAAGGGCTTCGCGTCGGGCAAGCACCAGGCGAAAACGCTCGGCCTTCTGATAAGATTCTTCAGGACTGGGAAGCTTTCCGATTGGGAGAAGTTCAACATCAACTGGGTGAAGGACCAGTCGAACGTTGATTTCATCCTCGGGTTCATTGAAGTCTATATGGATCCGCGGGGACAGAAGGCGAAGTTTGAAGCGGTGATTCATTTCACGAATAAAGAGCAGACTAAGCTGATGCGGAAACTCGCGGCCAACGCGCAGTATTTCGAGAATCGCGCGCCGTGGAAAGATGAGTTCAAGAAGAAAAATGTCAAAGCTCCCATCGCGAATGTGGTCAATGTGATTGTCGAAACGGGAGACGCGGGTCCAGTCAGCGCCATCGGAATCAACCTGCCTAACGAGCAATATATTCGGCAGCTCTACGGATCCAAGAGTGTCCTTCTTCATAATGTTGTGGCGGCTTACAAGGCGTCGGAGCCGAAAGGACTCCTGGAAGAGTTCTGCTTCGATCAGGCCGAAGTTAAGCGCGCGAAGAAATACGGCCAAATTGCAGACGACCTGCACACCGGCATGCATGAAGTGCTGGGACACGCGTCGGGAAAGGTCAGCGATAAGCTCAAAGGCGACCCGGCGGATCATCTCCCCGGTTACTACTCGACGCTTGAAGAGGCGCGCGCTGATCTCGTCGCGCTATGGAACGTATTCGACCCAAAGCTGAACAAATTGAAGATGGTCGACTCGGACGACGTTGCAAAGGAAATGTACGACTCGTACGTCAGGAACGTTTTCCTTCAGCTCAGAAGGATACCGACCGGAAACCAGCTCGAAGAAGATCACATGAAGAACCGTCAGATGGTGGTCAACTATATACTGCGCAATTCCGACTCGATTGAAGTCGTCAGAAGAAGGGGTAAGACATATTTCCATATAACTGATTACCGGAAAATGCGAGACACGGTGGGCCAACTTCTCGCCGAGGTGATGCGTATAAAAGCGGAGGGTGATCTTCCCGCGGCTAGATCGCTGGTCGATACATACGGCTTGATGATCAACACCGCGTGGCGGGATGAGGTAATAAAGAGGATAAAGAAACTGAACGTGTCTGCTTACACCGGTTTTGTTATGCCAGATCTCAGCCCTGTTTACGACAAAAAGGGAAGCATCGCCGACATTAAAGTGGAATACCCGCTCGACCTTACGAAGCAGATGCTTGAATATTCCATGGCGGAAGAATAACCTCTCCCACCAGGAAATAAGGGGAGATCTTCCGTAGCACCTTCTTTTGGACAAAAGGAGGTATGTGGCGATGGAAGACGCCGTGATTTTGCTTGTCGTAGGCCTCTTGGCCGTAGCCGGATTAAGTTGCACGGACAATTCTTCCGGACCGGGAGTTCCACCGGTCAGCGCTAACCTGCGCCAGTTGAGCGGCTGCATTTCTAAAGTCTCTTCAAAATCCCAAGCAGGCGATTAATCAAGCCAGGTGCC